>CAZOXC010000468.1:0-3608 GCA_964583205.1 uncultured Pirellulaceae bacterium
GTCGATCAATAGTCAAAACCTGGACGTGGCATTTGATAACGATGCCGAGTTTATTTTGATTCCCGATGATCCTGCCAGGTGGCATGAGATGGAATCCAATATTGAAAAGTTGGAGGCCGCCAATGTTCGCTATCGAGTTGATCCGATCGTGGAACCGATTGGCTTCGGGTTTGCGGCCAGCTTGCAGCGTTACTTTGAAGCGCGGGAACGCTGGCCCGAAACGCCGATGATGATGGGGATCGGCAACTTGACCGAAATGACCGAAGTGGATTCCGCCGGAATCAACATGCTGCTAATTTCCTTGTGCCAGGAGTTGGCGATCAATAGTGTGTTGACAACTCAAGTCATTCCCTGGGCACAATCGGCCGTTCGTGAGTGCGATATCGCTCGGCGACTTGCCTGGTATTCGTTCCATCAACAGGTGACTCCGAAACACATTGATTCCCGGTTGGTGATGTTGCGAGATCCTCAGGTTGCCAGTTTCGCTGAATCGGACGTTGCAGAATTGGCCGAGCAAATTCGGGATTGGAATTATCGAATTCTGATCGATCAACAGGAAATCCATTTGTTAGGCGGGCGGCAACACATCAAGGGTACTGATCCCTTCAAAATTTTCGACGAACTGGCGGCCTTGCAACCGAAAAACCTGACTCCCGATCATGCGTTTTACCTGGGCTACGAGATGTGCAAGGCAATGGTTGCCATGAATCTGGGCAAAGAATACGTGCAGGATGAAGCATTGAATTGGGGGTTCTTGACCGTTGACGAATCCAATCGGCACCGCCTGTCAAAAAGACGAGTCTCCAAACTCGCAGACGACCAGCAAGAAGATCTCAGTGACGACCAGGAAAACAACGATCGAACAATCGACACCTAACGCAGACATTCCCTTGCCAGACAGTTCAGCATCAAAAGGTCCTGCGTTTGCGAATTTTGGTTACTCTCAACGAAACTTGATAAGCCAAAGTCGATTATTCTTATTTCATTGTTCGCATCAATGAGAATGTTCTCGCTTCGCAAGTCGCCATGGGACAGACCATTTTGATGAAGTTGCTGTATCGCGCTCTTGACACTCTGGAGCCACATTTGCTTCTGCGACTTCGTTGCAGTTTTAGCTGCCTCTGTTAGAGTTTTTCCTTTGATGTATTCCAGCACCAGAAAACAACCGCCGTTGGGGAGTCGCCCAAATCCATTCAGATTTACGAAAGTAGGAATCTTCAATTTCTGAAGTGCTTCAATTTCCTGACGAAAGCTGCCCCATGCTGCTGCGCTTGCAAGCCACTTTTTTCGAATCGCTTTTACGGCGAATAACTCTCCGGTTGTTTTGTGTCGTGCCAGGTAAACCTTTGCGAAACTTCCCTGGCCAATCATGCGAAGTAGTTTCAAATCTTGATAACTGCCAAGTCGCAAATGGGGATCGCGATTTGCCGAATTGGGTGCGGAATTAAAGAACTCCCGCGCTGCAAACAAGTCATAGTCAACAAACATTTTGGATTTAAGTGAATCAAGGATCCGACGGACCGTGCGTTCGTTTCGGCCAACTTGTTCTGCCGTTTCCTGGATTGTAAATCCGGCCAACCTTGCCGTGATGACTCGTTGGGCCAGTGGCTTCTCCTTGGCCAGAATAGAGAGAATCAATTCGTTTAGCTCTTCCGATACCCAGTTCGCATCTTCCAATTCATTGGCACAGTCGAGTGTTGTTTCTGTTTTGATGTTGCGCTTCTGGACCGTGAAATATTCGACTTTGCGGAGCACTTGGTTGATCGTGATTGTCGCCAGAAGTCTCCAGAGGTCGCCCTCTTTTTCCCACGAGGTTTCACGAGCCTCGATCACATCCAAAAAAGCGATGAAAGTTTCTTGAGCAATATCTTCTGGATCAAGCTTTTGCCGCATCCATGATGACATGCGTGATTTTGCGAGGCCGATGATCCGAGACAAATAGCGGTTTTCAAGGTCTGGGATGGCTGTGTTGCTACCAGCTTCCAGCCGGTTCAGCAATATTTCGGAAGAATGTTTTTCCATTTTGAAAATAATGTCCGCATTAGTTACTCAATTCTGATTCACCTATTGGACTAATTGTAAACCTGATTTAAATCCGGTGAGGTAAAAAATGGCGTTCGTTGTTACAAAAAAGTGTATTGGTTGCAAAGATACCGCGTGCGTTACAGTTTGTCCTTGCGAGTGTTTTCACGAGGGACCAGAAATGCTGTTTATCAATCCGGAAGTATGTATCGATTGCGGTGCCTGCGAAGTGGAGTGCCCTGTTGAGGCAATTTTTTATGACGAAGATGTCCCGGCCGAGCACCAGTCCGATATTCAACTAAATGCCGAAAGTTGGAAACGATATCCTCAAATTGTTGAGCCGCATTCATGAAATGTACTGATGTAATTGAATTCAGCCGGTTTTCCTCCCGGTGAATCCAATCGCTGCATCGCTTAAAATGGCGTTGTGGTTACTGCGAATACAAATCGAAACGAAACAAGCCAATTGATCGAACTGGCCGACTGGCCTGGAATCGCTGCTTGCTTTGACTATCAACTGGGACCGGAAATCGCATTGAGGCGTTTTTCGCATCTCGACTATTGCCTGTTGCTGCACAGCTCTCAACAACATGCGGGTCTGGGCCGATATTCGTTCCTGGTGGCGGATCCGGTCGACCGACTGGAGTTGCCCATCGGCGCTCAGGCTCCCTTCGAGCAACTGCGAAAGTTGTCGGTGTTACCTCAGCAACAAACCATCGCCCAGCTTCCGCCTTTTCAAGGCGGACTGGCAGGCTTGCTGGGCTATGAACTAAACCAGAGTCTGGAAAACCTGCCGATCACTCAACGACGCGAAGTTGACATGCCGGTGTTGGCGTTCGGTCTGTTTGATGTGGTGCTTGCCTGGGACCATATTCAGCAGCAGGCGTTTGTGATTTCGCAGGGAATTCCCGAAACCGATTTTAAAGCTCGGCAGAATCGTGCTCGTAGCCGCCTCGAAGAATTCCAATCCATTTTGTCTGACGAGTCTCCATCGCGACGATCGAATCAAGTGCCTTTGCACTGTGAGGATGCGCCAGCTTTGTATGCACCTTTCGCATGTCCACAAGCTAAAAACGTGACCAGTAATTTTGATGAATCACGATTCCTGGAAATGATCGAGCGAGGGATTGAATACATTTTTGCGGGCGACGTTTATCAAGTCAATTTGGCTCAGCGACTGATCGTTTCTTCGAACATCAAGCCCATAGAGCTGTTCGAGAAACTTTGTCAGTGCAATCCCGCGCCCTTTGCAGGTTGGTTCGATTTAGGTTCGCAGCAAATTATCAGTTGCTCGCCCGAGCGTCTGGTCAATGTCTCCAATGGCAAGGTGGAAACTCGACCGATCAAGGGTACTCGACGACGTACTCGCATTCCTCAAGTCGACATTGAAGCCAAAAGGGAGCTTGAGATCAGCAAGAAGGACCGGGCTGAAAATGTGATGATTGTCGATTTGATGCGCAACGATCTTTCGCGAGTCTGCCGGGACGATTCGATCAAGGTCAGACAGTTTTTGCAAACCGAGGCGTATGAGTCGGTCCTGCACCTGGTTTCTTCGGTTGAAGGCAGTTTGCGGAGTGACCGTGATG
>CAZOXC010000469.1:0-3600 GCA_964583205.1 uncultured Pirellulaceae bacterium
CGATTTACCTGATCCGGTTTCGCCGCTGATCACGACGACTTGATGGTCAAGCATCGCTTGCTTAATCTGGTCGGCCTTTTCAAATAGCGGGAGCTCCTGATCAAGTTTCGGCTGGGGGAAGCGGGATTGGCGAGTTTCCAGGTTTTTGGTGGACTTGCTCCACAGCTCTTGCATCTTTTTGAATTGGCTGGAATCTTCGCCAAGTTTTTTCTGCCTGATCTGGTTCACAAATCGGCGCAAGTAAAAGCGGTCTCGCTGCATGGCGAGTTTCAGGTTCCGCGCGATTTCATTAACATCGGTCACTGACCGAACTCCTGAATTGTTCTTCTTGTGCGAAGATTTGAATCAACCATCTTACTCAAAATGGAAAATTCTGCTGCTGCTCTCGCTGGCCGAGTTGCTGGGGATGTCCCTCTGGATGTCGGCCAACGCGGTTTCCCCGCAACTTGCCGAAATCTGGGAATTGGGTCAGTCGCAGGCCGTTTTATTGACAACGATGGTGCAGATCGGGTTCGTGGTGGGCACGGCCGTCGCCGCATTCTTGAACCTGGCAGACCTGTTCAATAACCGATATTACTTCGCCGCCAGCGCCGCACTGGCGGCCGTTGCCAATGGACTGCTGTTGCTGCAAGCCGGATTTGGCGTGGCTTTGGTGCTGCGTTTCATGGTGGGATTCTTTTTGGCCGGCGTTTATCCACCCGCCATGAAAATGATTGCCACCTGGTTCAAGTCTGCTCGAGGCTTCGCAATTGGAACGATCATCGGTGCGTTGGTGATCGGCAAAGCCTTTCCTTACATGATCAAGGCAATTGGTGGAGCGGATTGGCAAATCGTGGTTGCCGTGATCTCTGTCTTCGGCGTCCTGGCTTCGCTGTTGGTGTTGGCCTTCTATCGGGATGGTCCGCACACATTCGAAAAACGACCATTCTCGTTGGCACTTGTGAAAACAATTGTCGCGCATCAACCGACTCGACTTGCAATCTTTGGCTACCTGGGCCACATGTGGGAATTGTATGCCATGTGGATTTGGTTACCTACTTTTCTGGTCGCAGCCGCAGCAAGCTCGGGCATTGAGAACCAGGCATTGATCGATCTGACAAGTTTTCTGGCGATTGCCGCCGGAGCGCTGGGATGCATTGTCGGCGGAATTGTTGCTGACCGGGTTGGCCGTGGGTTTCTGGTGAACCTGTGTATGATCATCAGCGGAGCCTGTTGCCTGTTGATCGGTTTTGTTTTCGGCGGACCATTCTGGCTGGTGGCAACGGTGGCGATAGTTTGGGGTGTATTCGTGGTCGCTGATTCAGCTCAGTTCAGCACGATGGTGACCGAGGTCGCGCCCAAGCACGCTGTTGGCACTGCACTGACTCTGCAAACGTCGATCGGGTTTTGCTTGACAATCGTCACCATTCAAGCCATCGCCTGGCTCGAACCCGTGCTTGGTTGGAAACTCGCATTCACCATTTTGGCCGCCGGTCCACTGTTCGGCGTCATTTCAATTCTCAGATTCATTCGAGTCAAAAACACTGAGCCTTGAAATCTGAATACTGAAATCTCGATACTCAATTCTGAACGCTTTTTTTATCGGCCGCGCGCTGCTTCAGAAATTTCTCATGCATCTGATTCAGCATTTCCGGATTGGACTCCGCCAGATTCTTTGATTCCTGTGGATCATCTGCCAAATTGAAAAGCCCCCAGTCAGCAGGTTGAGCGGGAGCACCTTTGCCATTCTTTACCACTTTCCAGTCGCCATGCCGCAGCGCCCACTTGGTACTGCCACCGCCCCACACCCAATACAAATCACGATCAGCGATTTGTTCACCTCGCAACAAGACTCCAGAAAGATCGACTCCATCGCAGGGAATCTGATGGGCTTGTTCATTTTGTCCAGCACACAACTTGGCAAGTGTGGGCAACCAGTCGACGATATGCACGAGTTGATCGGACTCGCCCTGGTCAATCGTTCCCGGCCAATTGGCCAGACCCGGCACATGAATCCCGCCTTCCCACACGTCAATTTTTTTTCCTCGAAAGGGCAGGGGCTGATTAAAGTCGGTAAGCTTCAGGTCATCTGGATAGGCGTTGCCGTTCCAATTGACCTGAGGACCATTGTCGGATGAAAACAGGATCAAGGTGTTTTCTCGTTGACCGGTTTCATCGAGCGCCTTGACGATTCTGCCGATACAGTCGTCCATGTGATTCACGGCCGCCAGCAGCAAACGTTTCTCAGGATCAGATTCCGATTGAATCAGCCCCTGCGGATCGTTGAACCAGGTGATTTCATCTTCGTCCAGCCAGCGTTTCGAGTTGTCTGGATCCAGTTGAGTTGGACGATTCGTAAAATCGCCTCGCTCATCAAGCGGCGTATGGACGGAATGATAGGGCACAAACAAAAACAACGGCGAGTCCCGTTGGTCGTGAATAATTTTGACGGCCTCATCGGTAACCAGGTCAGTGGCGTGCCTGCCGTTTTCAAAACCCTCGACAAGTTCATCATCCCGGTACCAGGTCTCGTAAAACTCACCCGGCCGATATCGATGGTCGTACATCCCCACTGCGCCGGCGAGCGATCCGTAGCTGTGATCAAATCCGAATCGGCGAGGACCGTGTTCGGGAGTTGAACCAAGATGCCATTTGCCACACAAAAACGTTTCGTAGCCTTGCGACTTCAACATCGAGGCCATCGTCGTTGTGCCAAGCGGAAAAGCGGGTGCGTTGCTGGCCTGCAACGCTGCGTTGCCAAACCGGGAAGGAAAGCGGCCAGTCATCAATGCGACTCGAGTCGGCGTGCACTGAGGCATCACATAATGCTGCTTGAAAACCAAGCCACCTTTCGCCAGCGCATCCAGATTGGGCGAGTAAACCTTCGTGTTGTTGTAACCGATGTCAGCCCAACCTTGATCGTCACTGATGATTACCACGATGTTGGGCCGGGAGTTATCGGCAGAAGTCCAATCGGCAAACCCAGACTCGGCAAAAACAGAGTCGGCGAACACCGCAAGGCACAACGTTGGCAGGACTGTCACAATTGCTATCAAATGAAACAAGCCGTGGAATGGACTGGCCCAGAGCCTGGCGATGTTGCGAATCCTAACCATCTTTACTGTTTCCCTGAGAGTTTTCGGTCAACCGATAATTTATTTGTGAATCATCAACCCAATGGCCACACATCGCCTGTCGTAACTTTTGTTTATTGGACGTTTTGACTAACCTATAGTCTGGTAGATCTCTGCACAATTGTCTGCACGATTTACTGCAATTGAATTGAACAATACTCAGACAACTGCTGGCCCTCACAAAGCCGGGCTCGAAAAATTCCGCATCGGACATACTATGAAATATTCCGCTCTAACGATCCTGTTATTTTCTTTGTTTGCTGTTTGCCAGGTTCCAGGGCAAACCGAAAAACTGGAACTTGAAAAAGGCGATCACATTTGCATCATCGGTAACACGATGGCGGAGCGAATGCAGCACGATGGCTGGCTGGAATACCTGACTCACGTTGCGCACCCTGAACATGAACTGACCATTCGCAATCTTGGATTCTCGGCAGACACTTTAACTCTGCGGTTACGTTCTCGTGATTTTGGCAGCCCGCAGGAT
>CAZOXC010000470.1:0-3587 GCA_964583205.1 uncultured Pirellulaceae bacterium
ACGGCAGGCAAAAAAATTTTTGTGAGTAAACACCCGGCACTGTTAGTAACCAAGCTGTAGGTCTCAGAGTGAAGACAGTTTGTTTCACTCCTGGGAATTACCCAGCAACAAACACTATGTCAGGAAGCCATCGAGTCAAACAAAACATCTGCAAGCTGGGCAAAAAAAATCGGGGATGATTCAAGAAAGAAACACGGATCGACATTGAGTTGGATTTTCCACTCAATTCGGCCCGCCTTTGCCGCTAAATTCAATACAACCCGATCAAGATCGTGATTGCTTCCTCTGTCGATGGTATTTGAAGCCCATCGTAAAAAAGCAAATCGCAACAACCACGCCGTAAATCAGCAAAGCAAATTGCGGAATCAAAGCCATCACGAAGCCGGTTGCCACCATGAACACGGCAAAGATATAAAACATCCCGTTGAGAATCCCGGCCTTGGCCACAAAATTCATTGCCGCAATCAGCGCCATCACAGGGGCCAGGCTTAACACCGGCACTCCCAACACCCATTCCAAAGGGAATAACATCACCACCGCAACCATCGCACCGGCCCAGGTGTGAGCGATTTGCCGCTCCACAAAAGTCACCGGGCCCTGCCGCCGCCGCAGGTACCAGAAAACCAGCGCCCAGGTTCCAAAACCGCCCGCCCACAAAAACCAATAGGTCCAGCGGTTTTCCACGCCAGACCAGTACAACGTGTTGGTAACGAAGCAAGTCAGAAACAATACCAGGCTGTGCCACATCCAGAGCAAGCCCCAGTTCTCCAGTACGCTGGCGTGATGAGTTTCCCGAAACATGTTGGCCATCACATGACCCAGTCGACCATCGCGAGCCGAAATGGGATCGTCAGCCAGATAGGCTTCCAGATCATTGGCCAATTGATTGGCATCCTGATAGCGCAGGTCCTGCGGTTTTTGCAGGCACTTCATGACGATCATTTCCAGATCACGATCTACTTTGCGATTGAGAAAGCGAACTGGAACCGGATCTTCCTCCAGCACCATTAACATCACATCGACAGGCGATGCTGCCTGAAAGGGTGCTCGACCGGTCAGCATGTGATAGAGCATCGCTCCCAGGCTGTAGATATCGCTGGTCGGCCCCGATTGTCCTCGTCCCCGAGCCACTTGTTCTGGAGCCATGTAGGCTGGCGTTCCCACGACGCTGCCCGATCGCGAAACGTCGATCGAGTGTTGATGGTGTTTGGCAAGTCCGAAATCGGCGATGTAAGGTGTTCCCGAAGTTCCAATCAAAATGTTGGAAGGTTTAATGTCGCGATGCAAAATGCCATTCTCGTGCGCGGCAGCGATTGCCCGGGCAATCTGCGAAACCAGTTTGGCAGCTTCACGTGGTGGCAACGGCCGTTTGGCGAGGCGATCGGATAAGGTGCCGCCTCGAATGTATTCCATACAAAAAAAATCATTGCCGTCCTGTTCACCAAACTCGGTAATGGAAACGATGTTTGGATGAGTAATTTTGGCAGCGGCTTCGGCTTCACGGCGAAAACGTCGCCGGTCCTCTTCGTTTGCAAACTGGCCTTTGAGAATCATCTTGAGTGCCACTTCGCGATCCAGACTCAGTTGGCGAGCCAGAAAAACCACTCCCATTCCACCTCGCCCCAATTCTTTTTCCAGACGGAAGTCGCCCAGCATCATTGGTAGCTCAAAAACCGGCAAAGGCGTTCTGGTGTCATCGGGCGTAGTGCTTTTTTCCCCCACGGCTTGCGTGACCATTACTGTGGCCCAGAGCATGCGCAGTTCACGCTCGTGTGCAGGGTGCTGTTGGCAAACTTCGTCGATCGAAACACTTTCGCCACGCAATTGACGATCGGTGATATCGGCCAGAATCAAAGCCAATTCTTCGTCGGCTTCCAGGTCAATCGACAAGTTGGGATCTGGTTGATTCAATTTTCTGCCGACTCATCGTCTGGTTGAAGTAGTTCACGCAATCTTCGAATGGCGCGGAGGTATCGCATGCTGGCGGCAGGTTCAGTCAAACCCAGAGCTTGAGCAACTTCCTGATTGGTAAGTTGCTCATAATGTCGCATGATAATGATCTCACAGTCGGTGTCTTCCAGGTCCGCCATCGCGGCTTCAACATGCTGCGCCATTTCTTTTTGCAGCGCAGCCGCCGCCGGGGTTATTCCCTCGTCGCCCAGTTGGGCCGCCAGTTGAATGGATGATTGATCCTGCCCGCTGGGAATCGCCATCGTCATTTCGCGATCAACAGAACGCTTGGCGGAACCGCGATGTCGCCGATGAGCGTCGATGATTCGGTCGCGAGCAATGTGACGGAGCCAGAGGTGGAAAGGCATTTTTCCGTCGGCGATGTAGCTTCGCAAGCGGCGGTTGGCTTCTACCAGCACGTCCTGCACAATGTCGCTCACGTCAACTCGTTGCCGAATTTTTCGGTCCAGACGCATCTGCACCAGACGACGGAGTGCATCTCGATGACGCTCCATCAAATAATTGATTGCGTCTTCGTCGCCGTCACCGGCCTTAAGCAATAAATCTTGGGTCTTAAACTGTTCTGGCCACATACCGGTATACTCACCATTAATTCAAATTCAATTATCGACTGAATCCGGTCGCCGCCAAGTCTCGCTGGCTCACTTATTTTAAGTATTCTCGAATTGCACCAAGTAAAACCTCGATTTGCCGCATGTGAATGTACAAATGACAGGAAACTCGGACATACCACCGACCCTCAAAATCGATGATCGGGACCTCGATTCCCAGATTTTGCCACAGCTGTTGCTGCAAGCCGGAGTGATCTCCGGCAGGAAGCGGGACATGCGCCATGCAACCATACATGGACTCCGGTGCGATCGGTTCGCAACCGGTGATTCGAATCAGCTCCTGCCTGGCCGTTCGCGATAACCAGAAACAGCGCTCACGGAATTGCTGAATCCCGATCGCTTGAATGAAATCAATGGCCACCGGAATCGAAAGGTACTGGCTGAAGTCCCGAGTGCCGCTCCAGGTAAACTCCTCGTCCCAGCTTTCTGGAATGGCCGGCAACATCCGGCCCCAGCTCTTCAGCGGCGGCTGCATAACGTCGTGCCAGCGAGGATGTGCAAAACAAAATCCACTTCCCAAAGGTGCACAAAGCCACTTGTGGCAACTTGCCGTATAAAAATCACAACCGAATTCGTCCAGATCGATATCCACGTGCGCTGGTGCATGCGGTCCGTCCACGCAGGTCGCCACGCCCAGTTCCCTGAATTGCTGACACAATTCTTGAACCGGAAAAATAATGGCTGTCGGCGAAGTGATGTGACTGACGACCAGCAAGCGGGTTCTTTCGGTCACTGCGGCCTTCAGACAATCGATGACCTGTTGCGGCGATTCGATTTTCTCCGGCAATGCTGCGTCGATGACTTTGCAGCCCAGTTGTTTGGCTTTGCGCTCCCAAATCCGCCTGACCGCGCCGTATTCGTGCGGATTGAGCAGAATTTCGTCACCCGCACTCAGAGGAAAACTTTCGGCAACTACGTTCATTCCATAAGTGGCATTTTCCACGAATACCAGATTGCGGTAGTCGGTTCCCAGTAACGCCGCAGTTTGCCGCCGAGCCGCCTCGT
>CAZOXC010000471.1:0-1146 GCA_964583205.1 uncultured Pirellulaceae bacterium
ATCTATTTGAATGTCGTTGATGATGGTCGCAGGTTCACAGTCGCCCAGCGGCAGTGTTAGGAGTAGCAGACGCCCGGCAATGTTCGTGGGCTGATTGAATCTACGAGAAACAACAAAGAAATTGCTGTCAGCCAGTTCGAACGCGCTGGCAACCACGGGCGCGACATCGCTTTCTCGCTTTAGAGAGCCTTTGGTCGAAGCATCGCCATCGATCGAGTCCTGGTGTTGGAATTTCCAAGGAAAACTCAATCCAATCTGGTGCGCATTCATCGATTAGACTCGTTGTAACTTTGTGACTTGTCTCTGTTATTTATCGTCGCTGTGGTTGTCTGATTTTAGTGCAAGGGAATTTTGAAGCAATTGATAACGAATACGAATTTCGTTCAACCAAAGGAATACAAAGATTGGCAAAATCAAGGCTGCGGCAATCTGGTAAACAGACAGCTGGCCCCACAAGGTCGGTTCGGGCCGAATGAACTCGGTCAAAAATCGAAAAGCAAGATAGGCGATCAAGTAAATTTTGAGCAGATTGCCGTGGCACCAATACACGAACTTGCCGCCATTGTGATTGGAGCGATAAAGTTTCCGCCAGGCGAAAAACAAAAATAGTGCACATGTGAAGTGAAACAGCGCCTCGTAAATCTGTGTCGGGTGTCGAAAAACGGCCGGATCAGAATCGATCGCGCTAAAGTGGATTCCCCAGGGCAACAAAGTTGGAGTTCCATAACAACAGCCGACTGAAAAACAGGCCAGGCGACCGATTGCCACTCCAATCGCCACCGGCAACGCGAAACTATCGCCGGTCTTTTGCCGAATTCCTAAAAGCCATTTGGCAAACACGACTGCGAAATAACCACCGACGATCCCAAACATGATGGTCTTGCCATCACTGAGCCAGCTAATACCGGTCAGCCAGTTTTCACGATCGACGATCACGAAAGGCAGTTTGGCACCGATCATGGCACCCACGAAGGCCGCCATTCCCAACACAAGTTTCTCGCGGGGCGACAGAGTTAACTCGCGTTGATACTTGCGCAACAGAAACGAGCAACTGATAATCGCACACAACATGATCAACGAGTAGAGTGAGGTAACCATTAAAATTCGCTAGTCCTGGGTTGTTTCGTTTCGGATGGCGCCGGTCAA
>CAZOXC010000471.1:1156-3585 GCA_964583205.1 uncultured Pirellulaceae bacterium
CGAAGAGCGTGTCTCGCAGTGGGAGAAACGTGCGATGGCGTCGGTCAAAGCCGGCAAGGCAGCATGGCCCTCGCGATACAAAACGTTGTAGGCGCAAAACGGAATGATATGACCCGAAGGTAAAACGTGATGGGTGCAACACTTCATCAATCGTCGCAAATCAAAATTGTAAGAATCCAGAAATGAAGTGATGGTGATGCGAAACAAATCTCTCGCTCCCATCTGCCCGCTGATAGCGTGGTTCAGAAAACGATCGGCCATTTGCGACATCGAGTCCTCCATGGGTTGAGGAGGTTTTCGATTTTCAAGCGCCACCAATGCCTGGCCCGTCGATCCGCAACTGCCATCACTGCAACAACTGCGTCGGTCGATCAGCTCAGTAATCAGTTTTATGGAATTCTCACGAGTAAAAGTAATTCCATTGGCCAGCAAATCAAGATTTTCGGTCGTCTCGATAAAACGATTGATGGGAGTTAGTGTCTGGTCGTGGCGATAAGCCAAACCGATGATATGACAATTGGGGTGAGCACAGGGAAGCGGTAGAAAGTCGTCGACCTGGAACCCGTACTCCGATTGAGCAGCGATCGCCTTCATCACATCGGGAAAAGTGATCCGTTGTTCAAGATCTTCTGGAGCGTCGTGCCGCCCTGAATAGGTAGCAGGTTGGAAATTGATACCTGTGACCCAGGGCCGCGCCACTGCGAAGTCGACAATCGGGCCGATTTCTTGATCGTTGACTCCGCCTTGTAATGTCACTGCCAGAGTTACATTGAGTCCAGCGTCGCCCAGCCGGTCGATCGCTCGCAATTTTGTCGCCAGAATATCTTCGCCACGCAGCGACTTGGTAACTTCAGGGTTCAACCCGTCAAACTGGAAGAAAATTTCAACTCGCTCGCGGTGCTGGGCGACGGCATCCACCAGTTCCTGGTCATTGGCGAAGCGGATACCGTTGGTGTTGATGTTGATATAGTCAACATTCTGTCCGATCGCGTATTCAAAGATTCTGAGGAACTCCGGATGAATCGTGGGCTCGCCACCCGAGAGCTGAATAATTTCAGCACGGC
Source organism: uncultured Pirellulaceae bacterium (assembly GCA_964583205.1). GTDB lineage: Bacteria > Planctomycetota > Planctomycetia > Pirellulales > Pirellulaceae > CALMEE01. The sequence continues at coordinate 2,221 of CAZOXC010000471.1, forward strand.
CTTCGACTTCCACGATGCGATCGATCGCCGCTTTACATTCTTCAAAGGACAAGTTTTTGCCACCGGGTCCGCTGGAAGCAAAGCACATCGGGCAGGAAAGATTGCAGTTCGAGGTCAATTCGACAAGTGCCACACAAGTATGCTGTTCATGTTCGGTGCACAATCCACAATCGTAAGGACAACCTTTGTTCGGTTCGACGCCGTGCTTCAAGGGCACCTTGGCCGGTACGGAAAAGTCCAGGCGATCATAATAGTCGACGTCGCTGCAGACGAAATCTTCTCGCTCTCCACAGTCGCCACATTTCTTTTTAAAGTACACTCGCTTGTCGCGCACGATGATTTTCGCCGGGACGACTTGCAGGCATTTTGGACAAAGACTCTGCGTGTTGCCTCGAAAAATGTAATCGGCGAGCTGCTTTTCGGTCGGCTGATCAATGGTGGCCATACTGGTTACTCGGTCAAACCTGTGACATTCGGACTAATGGAAGCTTCCATTGGCTTGTGTGATGGCGAAGATGCAAACCACAAATAAAGCGATCATTGAGGCGGCAATGACGCCCATCACCAACAAGCTGGTAATGATGAAAATCCATAGTGGAGAGAGCCCGTCGCGTTTGGCAACTTTCGGTAATCCTGGAAAATTACAAACCCAGCAGTTCCCTTGTGTAATATCGTGAAATTGGCCACATCGAATACAGGGAGCAACAGGCACTGCCTGGCGGGGAGGTTTTTTACTCATTGTTCGCCTCCTGAGTCGGTTGGGCGTTGTCACTGGAATCCGGTTGTTCCTCAGTAACCCTGCCTTCCTGCTTAATGAAGTTTTGAAGATTCTGACAAGTTATCCAGCCAAGTATCCCGGCAGTCAAAATCGCGACCAACACGGTGACGATCTGGTGCAAGGGAGTATGGTGAAGTCCATCCGTCCAGTTTGAATCCGAGCGAGCAACCAGAGCACCATAACAAAACAAACTCAACCCGGTGCTTGCACAAACCAGTCGGGAATCAAAACGCATTGTGCTGGAAGCGATTATCAGCAAGTAGCAGATCACGATCCAACTACTGGCTCCGCCGCCGATTGACGCGACTGAGGTTAACAAAAAACAATCCGCGAGCGTCGACAGGTACTTGGCAAACGGAGGCAAAAACTTTTTTTGGCAAGCAAGGAAAATCGCCAGGCAAATCAACAGCCAGGCAATTACAACGGCCGTCAACGCGTAGTGAACTTGTTCGTCGACTCGAGTCGCATGCGGCAGCGAAAAATAATACCAGACTTGATTGCCGTAAAAGGCAAGTACTGCAAAGGTCCGCACAACATTGACCAGCAATGCCGAACGAACATCCTGAACTCGTTTGAATACCCACCAC
>CAZOXC010000472.1:0-3584 GCA_964583205.1 uncultured Pirellulaceae bacterium
GTAATCGCGATTTGGAATGTTGATCAGACTGGATGGCAGAATTTTAATTAGCCAGCTAAGCAGAAGGAAAATCGCTGCGATTCCAAGCTGAGTGGAAACCATTGTGATCAAAAACGAATTCCTGGGCATCGCTCCGTTAGCGTTGCCTTGCAAATCAAAATGCGACACCACGAGTGCAGGTAGTTTGGGGCCATACCAGAATGCCTGACCGAAAGCACCGGCCAACAACAGCAACATGGTGACCCAGCCAATGGTGAACCAGGTACTCGAGAGATCTGAATTGTGGCCGTCAACGGTGGCTTGGTTCATCGAGAATGTTTCATCCAATTCAGCGCATGTAAATCAGCGCGTGCAGAGAGTTGCTCAAATACGGCCACAGTTGACCGGGTGGGTTTCAAAGTTAGCTTGCGCCGTTCTGCAAGCCTCGCAGGATATTGTCCACGCTGTCTTTTGCATCACCGAACAACATGACAGTGTTGTCGTTGTAGAACAGTGGATTATCGATTCCGGAATAGCCGGTGCCCATACTGCGTTTGAGAACCACAACTTGCTCGGCCTTCCAGGCTTCCAGGACTGGCATGCCATAGATAGGACTGCCGGGATCATCGAGTGCCGATGGGTTCACGATATCGTTAGCGCCGATTACCAGCACCATATCGGTTTCCGGAAAATCCTCGTTAATTTCATCCATTTCCATGACAATGTCATAGGGTACTTTGGCTTCGGCCAGCAGCACGTTCATGTGTCCCGGCAGGCGTCCGGCAACCGGGTGGATGGCAAACCGGGTTTGAATGCCTCGTTCTTTTAGCAGGTTGGTGATTTCGCGGATCGGATGTTGGGCTTGAGCGACAGCCATTCCGTAGCCGGGAACGATGATTACGTTTTGCGAGTTCGCCAGGTTCTGAGCAGTCTCATCGGTGGTGATCTCGTGGTAGGTTAAGTCCTGGTCAGCGGCATTCGAACTGGACGAAGTGGTAGTGCCTTGACCGAATCCGCCCAAAATGACGCTGATAAACGAACGATTCATCGCAGCGCACATGATGTAACTGAGAATCGCTCCGCTGCTTCCTACCAGTGCTCCGGTTACGATCAGCAAATCGTTGGGGATTAGAAAACCGATCGCTGCAGCAGCCCAGCCGCTGTAACTATTGAGCATCGAAACGACCACTGGCATATCGGCGCCACCGATGGCCATCACCAGATGGACACCGATCACAAACGAGATCAAGGTCATGACAATCAGCGGTACCAGACTCCAGGCGCCCGCGTATAAAAACCACACGCCCAGCAGCAGACAGAAAGTGATCATGCTCAGGTTGATCCAGTGACGTCCGGGGATCATCAAGGGATTGGACTTGATCACGCCTTGCAGTTTACCCCAAGCGATAATCGATCCGGTAAAGGTAATCCCACCGATGAAGACGCCCAGAAAGACTTCGATACCATGGATCACTCGCATGGTTTCCGAATCGAATGCTCCGTGGCCCAGGTGGCTGCTGATTCCTACCAGAACGGCTGCCAGACCCACAAAGCTGTGCAGGATTGCAACCAATTGCGGCATGGCTTTCATGTCGACTCGGGCCGCCACGACCGCACCGATTGCGGTACCGATTCCAATCGCCAGAAACATTGGCAGCAAGCCCCAATGAGGTTGCTTGGCAAACAAGGTCGCCACGATAGCGATCAGGATACCGATGATCCCCAGCATGTTGCCTCGTCGAGCAGTCTCGTGTTGGCTGAGTCCGCCCAGGCTGTAGATAAAACAAACTGCCGCAACCAGATAGGCTACCAGCAGCATTCCGCTAACCTCGGAGGTTCCGCTGGCTGCAAGCAATTCAATGGATTGATTCAAATTCAACATGAAACGACTCGTTAATCCTTCTGAAACATTGCCAACATGCGTTGGGTAACCAGAAAACCGCCACTGATGTTAATCGTGGATATCAAGACTGCCAGTAGCGCCAGGATTGATGTGAGTGAAAACCAATCACTCGAAATTTGAAACATCGCGCCGACCACAATAATGCCACTGATTGCATTGGTCACACTCATCAGAGGCGTGTGCAGGGCGGGCGTCACATTCCAAACGACTTGCCAACCGATGATGCAGGCCAGCACAAAGACCGTAAAGTGCGAAACGAATTCAACCGGGAAGAAGATGCCAACCAGCAGCAGAAACACTGCTGCCGTGCATAATCCGCCGACGGTCCACATGCGTTTCCGCCGAGCATTCGCTGCGGCGACTTCGGCGAGGGCCGCTTCCCGATCGATTTCGGGAGTCACTTCGGCGTCTTCTGAATCTGTTTTTGTTGGCGAGGGCTCGATGCTGGGCGGCGGCCAGGTGACTTCTCCATCGTGGGTCACTATTGAACCTCGAACCACGGCGTCTTCGAGGTCAATCACGAATTTGCCGTCTTTTTCCGGAGTCACATCGGTCAGGAAGTTGACCAGGTTATTCGAGTAGAGCGTTGATGACTGTGTCGGCAGGCGACTGGGGAAATCGGTATAGCCGATAATGGTCACGCCGTGCTTGGTGACTTTCTTGTGAGGCTCAGTCAGTTCGCAATTGCCACCGTTCTCGGCCGCCAGGTCCACGACCACGCTGCCCGGCCTCATGGCCTTGACCATTTCTTCAGTGATCAAAATGGGTGCTCGCTTACCGGGGATCAAGGCCGTGGTCACGATGATGTCGACTTCTTTGGCCTGCTCCAGGAACAATGCCATCTCGGCTTTGATGAATTCTTCACTCATCACTTTGGCATAGCCACCGGAGCCTTCGCCTGACTCTTCGAATTCCAGTTCCAGGAATTCGCCACCCATACTCTTGACCTGATCCTTAACGGCTTCCCGAGTATCGAAGGCTCGCACGATCGCACCCAAACCACTGGCGGTTCCGATGGCTGACAAGCCGGCAACACCAGCGCCGATTACCAGCACCTTGGCAGGTGGGACTTTACCGGCAGCCGTAATTTGTCCGGTAAAGAAACTACCGAACTCGTTCGAGGCTTCAATGATCGCGCGGTATCCTGCGATATTGGCCATCGAGCTCAAGGCATCCATTTTTTGCGCGCGAGAAATTCGCGGTACGCAATCCATGCTGAGTACGCTCAAACGTTCTTTGGCAAGTCGTTTGACCAGTACGTCATTCTGTGCCGGCCAGACAAAACTGATCAGCAGTGTCCCCGAACGCAGCCAATCCACTTCCTGTTCGGTCGGTGGTAGAACTTTGAGGAGAATGTCCGCGTTCTGATAAAGATCCTCAGCGCCCTTGATGATCTTTGCGCCGGATTGTTCGTAAAGTTCATCCGGAAAGTGCGCGGCCTGGCCACAGTCCGATTGGCACTGAATTTCATAACCCAGTTTGATGAGTTTTTTGACTGAATTGGGAGTTGCGGCGACTCGACATTCACCTGCGGCGGATTCTTTGGGAATTCCGATGATCATTTTTGGAACTCAATGACAAATAGAGGGCAACATTGGCGGATAGTACGCACAATATTTGCTATGATCGTAAGGTCAACATTTGACACCTACAACCGGTCTCAAAGGCCGATCGGAGTGCAGATTGTCGCGGCAACTACTGC
>CAZOXC010000473.1:0-3567 GCA_964583205.1 uncultured Pirellulaceae bacterium
GATCGAGGCGGTGATCGAGGCGGTGATCGAGGCGGCCAACGAGGCGGTGATCGAGGAGGTGATCGAGGCGGTGATCGAGGCGGCCAACGAGGCGGTGAACGAGGCGGAGGGGCTGGTGCTCCTGCTGGGTCTAGCGGATTTGAACTGGATCCATTGGTTGGCATCGGAGAAGAAAGATTCGCGCTGCGTAGCCAGTTACTGCAAGTTCCAGAATGGAAAGAAAAGTATCTGCGGTACATCGCTATCATTGCCGAAGAGCATTTGGCCTGGGAGCAACTGGGGAAAAAAGTTGAGCAGGCGAAGGACCTGATCGGGGAAGAAGTCCGCCTGGACACTCGGAAACTGGTTACCTGGGAGGCATTTGAGACCTCGACCAAAAGTGCAGAAGAGGCAGTCAGTGGGAGCCTTCAGGAGTTTGCCGAAAAAAGATCCTTGTTCTTGTTGAATCACGAAGAAGTGAAATCAGCTCGAGCCAAACAACAGAAATAACAATTCTTGAAAAGCGGCAGATGGAATTTCTTGAAGTCCCGATTTATGACGATGACCTGATCAAACTACTGATCAGGTTCTTAATCAATACGACTGTTGCGCTGTTGATTGTTGCTTTTTGTTATTACCCCAAAAACAAACAGTCCAGCTACGTATTCACATTCCTGATGATGAATGTCATCGTGTTCTTCATCTGCTTTCTGTTGAAGAAGCTTGAGTTAGGGTTGGGGATGGCCCTGGGGCTGTTCGCCATTTTCGCGATCATCCGATATCGTACGGATGCGATACGGGTTAAAGATATGACCTACCGGTGCTTGTTGATTGGAATTGCCGTCATCAATGCGTTATCCAACAAGAAGACCAGTTACGCTGAGCTTGCGTTTACGAATGTGATGTTGTTTGTGGTGCCATACTTGTTGGAAAAACTACCTCGCATTAAACGGATGGGCAAGCAAAGCCTTGTTTACGATCAACTTGAATTGTTGAACCCGTCGCAACACACCAGTCTCTATCGCGATATTGAAAGTCGAATTGGGATCAAGGTCGAGAAAGTCAAAGTCGGCAAAATTGATCTTTCCAAAGGTGTCGCCAACGTCACGATCTATTACCAGTCAGACGATTTATCTTCGGCCAACGGAGATGATTTATCATCATCTGATGAAGACGAAAAATAATGCAGGTTGAACGCGGCGTGATCTCGACCCGGATTTGCTGTGCAAAGCCAGCCAGGCTGCAGGTTGCCGGCTTTTAGCGGGCGAAATAGGGTTGGCTATTTTTCACAAGTCCGGTTGCGGCCCAGCCAACGACTGGTTTGAAAGTTTGTAGTACCGCCTTCAGGCGGGATTTTCCGAGCTTCCGACTAAAGCCGCTACTACAATACAAACATGGGTTTTGAAACTAGAGATCAGAATTGATCGAATCCGTCCTCTTCCATTTTTCGCATTCGCCGTTCGTGTGCGGTTTCGTATCGGCTGCCAATCACTTGTTTGAGCGCTTCGCGTTGTTTGTCAGAAAGTTCAGCCAGCAATTCTTCCTCAGCTTCCTTTTCCATTTTGGCAATTTTTTCGTCAAGTGTTTTACGAATTTCGGCAGCACGACGTTGAATATTAATCGCATCCTCGTGTGAGATACCTATCGCTGCAAGAATTTGAGGATTGGTAAACGTTCTTCCGGTCACTTTGGTGCCGATCATCTTTTGCAAGCGAATTTCCTCGAGTCGTTCGCGTTGTGCTGGAAGCAGGATCTCATCTAACGCATTGCTAAAGTCGTCAAACATCTTTTGGCGATTCTCTTTGACAAACTCGATCTGCTTTTCCTGATCAAGTTCCTCTGGCACAGCAATTTCGCTATGAACCAGTTCGAGGAATTCGCCTTGTAGTTGGCGAATCTCTTCAAGTTGCGTGTCCAGCAATCCCAGTTCTTCCGCCATGACTCGATCAATGCGGAATGACAATTGTTGTCGAGGACTTTGTTCAATGATCCGGAAATTCTCGCGTACTGACGGGCGCGATTCAGTTTCATTGTCTTCCTGACAGAAAGCCTGAAGGGCAAAAAGCAACGCTGCCGCGATGGCAATGAAAGATGATTGTTGTTGCATGTTCAGCTCCTAAATTGACAGAAAACTAATTCAAAATAAACGGAACCGCAGCCCCATTGGTGGTTCCGATGTGTGGTGCGATGTGTGATTCTGGGGCGCGGTTCCGCTTGATTTCTGATTTTCAGATGTTCCTGACTCGATTCTGCGATCGTACCAATCGACGGTGAAGCGTTCAGGACAATCAAGAACTATCGTTGTTCAAGCTGACTCTGCAACTCGGTCAAACGTTGGGCCAATTCTGCGATCATTTCGGACTGCTCTTCCTGATTGGCGACCAACTCTTCGATTTGTGTCCCTTGTTCTTCAATCGTTGAATTTTGTGCTTCGATCACACCCTGCTGTGACTGAACCACCTTGGTCAAGACGGCTGAAATATCCATCGTAGCCAGGGACTTGCGATCCGGGCTGGCAACTAGTTCGGGTACATCTTCCGCGATGAAGCCCACACACTTGTCCTCTGGAGCAACCTTATAGTGGTAAGTAACTGGCGACAGCTCATTCAATGCTGCAATAGCCGAGCTTTCATCCAGTGGCAGAATGTTGTCTTTTCGCTCTCGACTACAGGCATCTCTCCAAACACCACCAGCCGTGCAGTGAGCACCACTTTGCACATGCAGAGGATGGGATGGATTATTGAAGCCAATGCCGACTTGGTTGTCGCGAATGGACAAGGTGTTGTTATGCAAGGCGCTTGGAAAAATAGTAAATGCGTTTCTGCCATTCACTATATCACGAATCGTGAACTTGGGTTGCCCGATGCTATTGGCCAAAACAGCGAACTCAACGCCCGGTGATGCCAAGGTAACGAATGACGACTTGGTTGGATCAAACGTCTGCAGTTGCAATTCCGCAGCTTGTTCAGCTTCAAAAACAGTTATGGATGCAAGTGAAGACAATCCCGGATTAAAAAGTATGGATCCGGTCAGGTTAAGTGCGTTAATATCCAAAACACCCCCAGGATTGGCATCGCCTAATCCAACACGTCCATCCTGATCGATGAGCAATGCGTTGTTCCTGGCGCCCGATTCAATACTGAAAGGAGTAGTAAGCCTCAAACGATCGTCGACTCGAAAATCTTGATCGCCTCCGGCAAGTAACCAGTCGGCCGTGTTGTTGATCCCATCGCTTACTTGTATGAACCGCACAAAAGGAGCGGGGATGCCTAAAGTAAGTGTTAAATCGTCCCCAACTAAGCTTTGTCCATTCACAGAACTAGACAGCGCGAACATGGCTGTCATGACGCCAAAACCGTACACTAGTTTTGAAACTCTATTCATCAAAATAATCCCTGAAATTTTAAACCGAATAACTGAGTAACTGCTTCTCATCTCCAGAATTGTAACTGCGAACCTTCCAGCCGCCATGTCTCATTTAGTGCGGATCGGGCCGTTGCAGTAATCTCAGAGCAACCTTACAGCAAAACACCGGAAACGACTCTCTGGTCAAGTCAAACTGAAGACGGGCTCGCTTAACCTTCGCAA
>CAZOXC010000474.1:0-3566 GCA_964583205.1 uncultured Pirellulaceae bacterium
GTCAAGGATTTTGCTCGATTCGACTTTGCCCAGGGTGAATGGAAATCGCTGCCTGACATGCCGGTGGCTCGTTCTTCTTTTGATGCAGTTGTGCTGGGTGACAAGATCTACGTTGTCGGCGGATGGGCGATGCGGGGCGGTGATGACACCGAATGGTGTGAAGACGCCTATTCGATTGACCTGTCGCAGGAAGAGCTTAAATGGACCAAGTTGCCTCAGCCTCCTTTTCAACGGCGAGCCATGTCGGTGGGGTTCCAGGGCGACAAGGTCTACGTTGTAGGTGGAATGCAACTGCGAGGCGGGCCGACACGCGAAGTTGCGATTTTCGATACGCAATCCAACGAATGGAAAGCAGGTCCGGAATTACCGGGGGAAGAATCGATGGAAGGATTCGGAAGTTCCTGTTTCAACGTCGGTGGTACGCTTGTGGCCAGCACGTACAGTGGCAAAGTCATCAGGTTGAGTGACGATGGAAGTCGCTGGCAGGAATTTGAAAAACTGGACGTGGGGCGATTCTTTCATCGCTTGGTACCGGTTTCCGAAAACTCATTTGTGCTGATTGGTGGAGCCAATATGGAATCTGGCAAAACCAATGATACAATTCAGTTAAATCTGTCAGACGCATCTTCCAACGATTAATTTATGAATTCCTGGACTTCTCGCGGGCATTCAACAGGGAGATCAGGACTCCCGAAACATGAATGAACGCGAATCCCAGCAGCGAATTACTTCCCTGGTGCAGAAGTACATGGAGTTGTTGCGCCAGGACAAGGCGCCATCCTTAAAAGATTATCTGGACAGTGTTTCCGGGGCCGAGCGGCCCAGTTTGTTGGAAAAACTGCTGCCGGCCCACGTTAAGTTTCGTTCTGCCAACAGCCAGTTCAGCGAATTGGATTATCGAGAGTTGGGCGAGCAGGCGGTACTTGCGGCTCGCCAGATCAATTCTGACTATTCAGTCGACACGTCGCGCGAACTGGACAACACAATTGTTGTGGGCGGCACACCAACAGAACATCGCGCTGAAATCTCAAGAGTTTGGTCTCCCGGAAACGAGGTGATTCCCGGTTATCAACTGGTGAAAAAGCTGGGTGAGGGAGGGATGGGAACGGTTTGGGAGGCCGAGCAGTCTCATCCAGTGCGGCGCAAAGTTGCGCTCAAGGTCATTCGAGGCGATTTGGGTTCCGATGAAATTTTGAATCGGTTTGAAGTTGAGCGGCAAGCGCTGGCGATCATGAACCATCCGCATATTGCTCAAGTCTATGATGCTGGCTCGACCCAGGCGGGCAACCCGTACTTTGTGATGGAACTGGTCGATGGTGTGCCACTCAACGAGTATTGCGATTCAAAAAAACTGAGCTGTCAGGCTCGTCTAAAACTGATCATGCAGGTTTGTCGGGCCATTCAACACGCGCACCAAAAAGGTGTAGTTTATCGGGATCTCAAGCCGGCGAATGTTCTTGTGACCGATCAGAACGGAGCTCCGCATCCCAAAGTGATCGACTTTGGACTGGCCAAGGCGTTGGAAGAAACTGTCAGTCATCAGGATTTCAAGATGACTCAGGCCGGCCAGATTGTCGGGACGATCGAGTACATGAGTCCCGAACAGGCGGTCGGCGATATCACGAATGTTGATACTCGAAGCGATGTCTATTCGCTGGGCATCATGTTGTATGAGCAGATGACCGGAATGACGCCTTTGAGCCAGGGATGTTTGAAGTCCGAGCCGCTGGACCAGATCCTCAGATTTATTCGGGAAGGCGAGACGATCAAACCAAGTCGCTCGCTTAACCGCAAGTTCGCCGAAGCGAATGCTATTCCGCAGAACCGCTCGACATCCTTCTCGGCCCTCGGCAATTTTGTGGGAGGCGATTTGGACTGGGTGATTTTGAAAGCGTTGGAAAAAGACATTGACCGGAGGTACGAATCAGCGGGAGCTTTGGCCAGAGATGTTCAACGTTTTGTCGATGATGAGCCGGTCGAGGCTCGTTCTCCGACGAGTGCCTATTTGTTGAAAAAATTCTACCAACGCAATTTCCGCCAGGTTCAATTTGCGGCAATCGTAACAGGGCTGTTGGCGGCCGGGTTGGTCGCTTTTTTCTGGCAGTGGAACCAGACTAATAAAGCTCAGCAGCGATCCCAATTGCTGGCTGCATCGGAAAAGACCGCCAGGGCGGAGGCTCGTCAGTCGGCCATCGACATTGCCAATACCATCGCGGCGTCCGTTCGAAATTCGATGTTGGAAGGAAATGGCGACGCGGTCCGGGAAGTTTTGAAAGACATCCGGCGGGATTTGCCCCGAGCAGAGATCACGATCTACGATCCCTATGGCGAGCAGGTGTTTGGGAGTCAGGAGAGACAGGCCAGTGCCGATGATCTGGACCCAGCGTTTTTGGCTGGACTGGCCAGAACTCGGGAAGACCTGCGTGAGAATCAACTGTTGCACCACCCGATTATCAACAAACCGAATTGTCGCGAGTGTCATGATTCCGGCAGTTTGCGTGGTGTGTTGGCAATTGATACGTCCGACGCAGCGATTCCAATCGATACAGCCCAGCGTGAATGCGAAGTTGTCACTTCGTTGATCAAGAGCGGTTTTATCCAATTGATGACCGCCAACCATCAAAATATTGTGGAAGAATATATTCGCGATGTTGCCGATTCCTCTGGCAAGGTTGTGGACGTCACCATCTATGACGAAGCAGGGAATCTCGCTTACGGTGATCGGAATGCCGAGGGGCCTGCGCGGACGATCGAAAGAGCCTTGCAGGGCGAAACCATCGAAATGGAATTCGATAAAACTGTCTTCCGGTGCGAACCCTTGTTTAACGAAGATCGCTGCAAGGGATGTCATGACGATGATCTTTCGGTGCGCGGCGCAATTCTGGTTTCCACTCGAAAGGAAGGATCGGGGGACCTGGTGTTGGCTGAAGTCACGAACACCAGTTTAGAGCATATTATGTTGACTGGACTGGGGCGGTTGATTTCGCGCTACCTTGATGACGAGAAGGCGACGGGTGCGGTATCAAACCTGGTTCTTTACGATGCGGAAGGGAAAGTCTACTACGATGCTTTTGCTGAACCTGAAGTGCCCGACTATGTCGCAAAAGCCTTGGAGAATAACAAATCAGTCGAAGTGGATCTTGGACAGCAGAACAGTTTCGTTCGTTTGATGCTGAATGAAAAACGCTGCCAGCAATGTCATGGCAGTGATTTGGAAGTGCGAGGTGCGGTTGAAGTGAAGTTGTCCGCCGATCCACAATTCCAACAAAACGAATGAGAAAGGCGAATCGATTTGCGGCTGCCGAGCCTGAAAATGTTGCGCGGCTGATCAGCAGGAGTTTGCTATTTCGTGAGGATTAACTTTCCTTGCCGAGTTCTTCGCAAGCGATAAATCTGGCCCTCGTTTTCGATCCAGACTTCATCGCCGCAGCGAGACAGCGTTTCAAATTTTACGATTTTCGGCAAATCGATTGAGGGATCCAGGGATTCGACTTCCATGGGCCCGTCAATGTCTTTTTCAGGCGGCAATTTATCGCTCATTGGATGAGAGCTAGATGTTAAATGGT
>CAZOXC010000475.1:0-3557 GCA_964583205.1 uncultured Pirellulaceae bacterium
GGCCACACGGTGAATCTCCCGCTGCGACAAAAAATCGACGAATGCCGTCAAGTCAAATCGACACTCATCAACGATTTCAAATGCAGCACCCAGGTAAACAGCTTTGCCGGCTCGAGTCGTCAAAGAGACATCATCGTGCCCGCGAGTATTCACCAGCAGAACATGAATACCCAGTTCAAGCAGCCGCTGGGCAATATTGAGATTGAGCCGAGAACCGTAAAAATTCCCGCCCAATCCGTGTACCAGAATCGCCGCATCAAACGGACGATCCGCTTGAGGACTCTCGGATGTACAAAACATCCCGTGTAGAAACACGTTATCAGAAGTTCGCAATCGAACCAGTTCGCCCTGCATATTCCCGAACCAGGGTTCCTTGCATTAACACGATACGCCAAATGCCCAACAATCGTAGCGACATTTGGCGACATTCATCAGCAAAAATGAGTGAACAGTGCCAAACGAGTAAACAGTGAAATCACCACCTGGATCAGAAAGGTTGGTTGCCGCTACTGCCAGTTTGTTCGCTCAATTGTGAAAGCAACTGCAACACACCATTCAGATGGGCCAATCGAGGACCGTATTTGTCAACGAATTCGTTCAAAACAAATTCACCGTCCAACATCCCTTCGAAGTTGTCGTTGATATCGCAAGTCAAGTTATGAATAAATTCGGTTTGCACCTGACCCAACGCCTCAGAAGCGGCTCGACAGCGTTTCGCCAACAGCGGATTGGCGTCTTTCCACTGACCTAGCTCACTGGCGCGTTGACGTTGAGCTGCATTCACTTGCTCAACCATCTCTTCCATCAATTCGTTTTGACGATCTTGAGCCAGTACCAACTGACGCATCAATTCAACCATCTCTTGATTAGGGTTGGTTGATTCCGCCGGATTGACTTCGTTGTTTTCAGAACCAAGGTCATAGTGAAAAATAGGCGTGTACTCTTGGGGACTTTGGTCCATGAATAAATCTCCGAATCTTTTGGAATTTCAATTCACTCAGTATAAATCAACAATCACCCATTGTCGACATTCTGTTTTCACACAAACAAGAACCAGTGGAACACTGAATGCTGGCAACAATTGCAATCTCTGCAATCATCAGAAATTTTTTATTTTGCATGGTTGACAAAGTTGAACACTCGTGTTGCGCAAAGATTGACGCTTGTCGGGCGCTTAAAGTTAATGTCACTGGACCAATAAACACTCACTTGCATGGCGCTCTCAAGAATCTGATTTCGCTTTTCCGATTTTAGAAGTTAGCCAAGTCACTACTGTCGAGATACGCTTTGAGTTCAATTCAATACCAACTTGAAAAATCGGCACCACCCGAATTACTGGGTTTCGTCGTCGCACGTAAGATCGATGACTTTGGCTATTGCGGCGGATACCTGATTCTCAACCAGGATGGCCATCCCATCGAGTTTCATTGTTCTTTGCCGATCCAACCCAGCCGCACGCACGAAATTCTATACGGCGATCGTATCGACGAGTTCGTATTGGGCCACAAAATTGTTCCCGCGCTACTGTCCAAGTCAAAAATTGAGCCGCAGGCAATTTTATTCGCCAGCACGATCGAATTGACGATCAAATCCACACTCAAATATCCGGTTGTGGTTGTTAGCGAAATTGCTGACAAAACAGCTCAGGAACTCGCAGTGCCGGCAAACAATACTTCCAGTCAAATTTCAGACTGCTCTCTGCCTTCCGACAATCGATTCGAAGACTGGAAAACAACGCGCCTCAACCTGCAGCTGGAGTTCAGTTGTCCACAAGGTTTTGATTGCGGCCTAATCCTGGCATACGCAGCGCAGTTTGCGATCGATGAGCCCTTCGCCCGAATCGAGCAAGCTCTTAGCGAAGCTCAGTCCAAAGCCGCCGCCTGATCGAGTCAGTTGTATGAATTCCGAAACACCCAACCAGGAAATTCTCGTCCACTCATGGCCGACACAACTGGACGATGCGCCGGTCGTGACGCTGACCTGTAAAAGCGAGCCCGTGAAAATCCAAAGCTATTTTTTCACCGGGAACTTGATCGCCCCGGCAAGCAAAAAGAAAAGCACGCCCAAACCACAACTGGCCAAGCCGGTGACCGAGGACTGCAGTTCGGACAGCCCAGCCACCACAAAAACCAAACCGGCTCGCTTCAAGTTGCCGGGCGACATGATCAAGACCAAAGATCGCTTGTTCTTCCTGTTGCAACCGCCACTGGAGTCGCTGATCGAATCGGCCGACATCCAGTTTCCATTTACACCTTTCCCTTATCAATATTCGGGAGTGGCTTTTCTGTTTCCCAGACAAGCCGCCGTGCTGGCCGACGAAATGGGACTGGGCAAAACCATGCAGGCCATCACATCGATTCGCTTGCTGTTTCGCGCCGGCATGATTCGCAACATGTTGTTGGTTTGCCCCAAACCACTGGTGACCAACTGGCAACGCGAATTCAAACTTTGGGCTCCGGAACTCAACGTCTGCACAATCGAAGGCTCTCGATCCAAACGAACCTGTGGCTGGCAAGCAGACTTGCCAATCAAAGTCTGCAACTACGAGCTGTTGTTGCGTGACCAGGAATTTCTGGAAGACGCGAGTTCACAGTTCGATCTGGTGGTGCTGGACGAAGCGCAGCGCATCAAAAACAGCCAAAGCAAGATTTCCAAAACCGTCCGCCACATCAAACGAAAACGCAGTTGGGCTTTGACGGGAACGCCCATTGAAAACAGCCCCCAGGATCTGGTGGGAATTTTTGAATTCCTCAACAGCGGGCACTTGCACCACGATATGTCGGCTCACAAACTGGCCACCGAAGCCAGAGATTACATTTTGCGTCGCACCAAGGACCAGGTGCTGGACGACATGCCGCCCAAACTGATTCGCGATACCGAAATCGACTTGTCGCCTGAGCAGGAACACACGTATCGACAAGCCGAAGAAGAAGGCGTGGTTCGTCTCAATGATATCGGGGACTCGTTAAGTGTGACGCATGTGTTCGAATTAATCCTGCGTTTGAAACAGATCTGCAACTTCGACCCGGCCACCGGCAGCAGCAGCAAGCTTGATCAACTAAAGGCCGATTTATCGGAAGTGATTGCCAGCGGTCAAAAAGCGATCGTGTTCAGTCAGTGGGTGAAAACGATCGAACGCATCAGCGATGCCTTGCCCGAGAGCAATCCGCTTCAGTATCACGGCAAGATCCCTTCCAAAAAAAGGGACTCGATCCTGGATCAATTCAAGTCCGATCCGAATTCCCATGTTCTGTTGATGAGTTATGGCGCGGGCAGCGTCGGACTCAACCTGCAATTCTGTCGCTACGTTTTCTTGTTTGACCGTTGGTGGAATCCGGCCGTGGAAGATCAGGCAATCAATCGGGCCCATCGACTAGGTAGTGTCGGCAGCGTAACGGTGTCGCGATTCCTGGCTTGCAATACAATCGAAGAAAGAATTGGGCAAGTGCTGGAGGAAAAGCGAGCTTTATTTGACTTGATGCTCAAAGGAACCGATCACAAAGCTTCGACCAAGTTGACTCGGGATGACATTTTCGGCCTGTTTAACTTGAAACTAC
>CAZOXC010000476.1:0-3556 GCA_964583205.1 uncultured Pirellulaceae bacterium
GTTGTCATTTGGCTCAGCCGTTCATCCAGCAAAGTCATTTGTCGATTCAACATTCGGCTCTTTTTGCAGATCATGCAATGCAGCTTGATCGCAACTTTTTCGCTCCAGTGCAGTTTCTGGTCAAATGATTTGCTGGTCCACTCAGCCGATCCTTCGCAATCAAGCGTCATGATAAACCAAATTTTCTTACAAAGATCGATCATGATTCCGCCGACTCATCTTTGATCCAGGTGTCTTCAACACATTTACGCAACAATAATCTTGCCCTGAACATACGTACCGCGAAATTCGAGGAACTGATTCCAAAATCTTCGCATAATTCTTCGATCGAGCTCTCATCATTGCTGGTTTTCGCCAAAAAAGCACTTAACAGGTGCTTGGGCAGTCGGCGAAAACATTTTTCGATCATCTCCCAGAATTCGTTTTTCTCGACACGAGAAGCGAATTCCGAATTCGAAACTTCCGGGTGCAGTAGTGAAGATAGATCAAAATCGTGATCGTTCGTCAATACTCGTTGTTGCATTCGAGATTCCCGACGAAAGTGGGATGCAATTTCATGCTTCAATATACTTGTTAACCAAGTCCTGATCTTGGCATCGCCGCGAAAAGAACCAATCGACTGAATTCCTTTGAGCAAGGTTTCCTGTACAAGATCCTCCGCCAGCGATCGATTTTTGACTCGCGACAATGCGTAATTATAAAGATAATCTCCCTGCGATTCCAAAAGATGGTCTGGATCCGCCAACTGATCCAACTGCCGATTTACATCAGTTTCAGGCTGATCATGTTGAGTTGGGTTGAGCGACATTTATACAAAATCTTGTTGTTGTGGTTTTGTTAACACTAAAGGGCTCTGTTCGTTAATTTAACAACACATATTCGCCCTTGCTGATAATTTTATCGACAATATCTGTAATATCGTTAATGGACTTTACTCTAAACGAATCGCGAATAGGTTCGGCTGTAAATTTTTTAACTTCGAATCCAGTTTTGAACCTACGCACGGTATTTTTACTCACCTTGGGAGAAAGCAAACAGATGCGATTAAAATTACTTTTACTATCTACATTGTTCGGGGCAAGTTTGTTCGCACAAGCAAACGCTCAGTCGATCATCATTGAAGTAGAGAATCTGCAACCCGCAGACGGTTTCTACGTGACTCCAGTTTGGTTTGGATTCCACGATGGAAACTTTGACACATTCGAAATGGGAACCGTGGCTTCAGCCGGTTTGGAGCTATTGGCGGAAGAGGGCGACCCTGCGACGTTGAGAAGCGAATTTGCTGCGGCCGCAGGAACCGGTGTCGATGGCGTTATTTTTGGCACAAATGGATTCGGTTCGATGATGGGCCAACCACCTGTACTCGATCCAGGCGAGGTTGCTCAAGCCCTGGCCGATCCTAATCCTGCCAGTCGATTCCTCAACTTTGCCACAATGATCATTCCATCTAACGATGCGTTCATTGGCAACAACAACCCTCTGGCAATTGAAGTATTCGACGCGGCTGGAAACTTCGTTGGACCACAAACTTTTGTATTTAACGGTGCAAGCATCTACGACTCCGGAACTGAAGTCAATGATGGACAAGGCGCACCGTTTTCCACAAATGGTGGTACTTCATCCGATGAAGGTGGCACCGTGCAGTTTCACGCTGGCCTGGATAACTTCCTGGGAACCGGCACAGCTGCTGGAACCACGATCAACTCAATTCCTGGCGACAACACTCCAGTGTTTAGAATTACCATCTCACAAGTACCAGAGCCAACTTCTCTGGGTTTGATGGGACTTCTGGGCGGTTGCCTGCTTGGCGTTCGTCGACGACGAAAAGCTACTCGATAACAATTTTCAATTGAAAATTTGAGGCCCAACTTACTGAGGAAGGTGGGACAAATAAGGGACACTTCGGTGGCCCTTATTTTTTTTGCCCACAGGTTACCGGTTACCGGCTCAAAGAACTGATCAAGCTATGATTGCCGTCTTCCCGCATCACTTCGAATGATTCCAAAGTGATTTGTGACGGATGTTCGACTCCGCATGCATTGCAAAGCTGCTGAACTTCTTTTCGCAGAGTCACCAGATAGTTCGCCAGACGCGCGGCCTTGTGTGTGGGATCCAACCCTCGCATCAACCATTTATTTTGCGTCGCCACTCCAGTGGGACAGTGTCCGGTATGGCACTTCTGAGCCTGTATACAGCCAATCGCCATCATCGGTTCGCGAGCCACATTGATCGCGTCGCAGCCCAGCGCAAAAGCGAACAGCGCCTGATCCGGGAAACCAAGCTTGCCAGCCCCCATGAACACGATGTTCTTGTCCAGTCCGGCCTGTTTGAATAACTCGAATACCCGGACAAAGCCAAGTTTAAACGGCAGCGATACGTGGTCGGCGAATACCAGTGGCGCCGCTCCGGTTCCGCCTTCACCGCCGTCAATGGCGATAAAATCGACGCCCCGGGAAGAATCTTCTGCATACTTGATCAACTCCTGCCAGACTTCCATTTGGCCAACAGCAGCCTTGATGCCAACCGGCAATCCAGTTTCATCTGCCAGTTGCTCGACAAAGTCCAACATACTGTCGACGTTTGAAAACGCCGTGTGGCTGGCGGGGCTGATGCAATCCTTGCCAACCGGAATTCCTCGAATGGCGCTGATTTCCTGAGTCACCTTCTTACCTGGCAGAACGCCGCCACGACCCGGCTTCGCACCCTGGCTGAGTTTAACTTCGATGGCTTTGAGGTTGGGATGTTTGGCAACGGTGTCCTTAAACATCGCCATATCAAACCCGCCCTGCTTGTTGCGACAGCCGTAGTAGCCGGTTCCCAGTTGCCAGATCAGTCCGCCGCCATGATCGTGATGCGGCGCAATTCCGCCTTCGCCCGTATTATGCAGGCAGCCCGCAATCTCACAGCCTCGGTTAATCGCTTCAACCGCCGGCGCGCTCAACGACCCATAGCTCATGGCGGAAATATTGACGATCGAGTTCGGGATGAACTTGTGCTTACGATCCCGGTGGCCGCCCAGAGTTTTGGCGACCGCGATGTTGTACTTCGGGTCGTATCCTTCATCGCCCTCGTGAAGGTCATTGATTGGAAATGTCGACTGCTTGATGATCAAATGTCCCGGAGTCATCTCCAGATCATTGTCGGTACCAAATCCAAAATAGTTGTTCTGCTTTTTGGACGAGGCGTAGACCCAACTGCGCTGATCTCTGGAAAAAGGGCGTTCCTCGTCATTACCGGCAACAATGTATTGCCGCAGCTCGGGGCCCAACATTTCCAGGAAATAGCGAGCATGACCAAGTATCGGAAAGTTGCGCAGTATCGCGTGCTTCTTTTGAAACAAATCCCGCATGGCCCAGATCGCGAGCAACAGCAGGACGATTCCACCGACGATCAAGAATGTAAACATCGCAATCCTTTATGCGTTTCTACCCTACCGAATTTGCTCCGCAGTCTCACTGGTACCCGCCAACTGGCGGCCGGCCATTCTCTAATCTTCTTCCAGCTTTTTGATGCGAATGTTCTTCCAGGCTGCTTCGAAAGGCCCGGAGTTTCCTAC
>CAZOXC010000477.1:0-3546 GCA_964583205.1 uncultured Pirellulaceae bacterium
TCTCAACGCTTTTTTTTGGCGCAACGTTCGGACTTCGCTTCGATCACACACTTTTGAATCGTGCACATGACAGGGTTCCTTGTTCACTGACGAGTGCCAAGTGGTTGGGGTTGTTTCGATTGTGAAGATTTTGGGCGGCTGAAATGGTCGGGTATGATGGTCATTGAACGCAAATTGGTTTCCGAGTGAGTTTTTTTACGAACAATGCACTATTGACCTTCGTAAAAATCAGTTGATACTGAAAATTGATAAAAGTGTTCTCTGGCTTCGGTTTTTTATTTGTCGAATGCGGCGACTTTAAATGCGACGACACAGCAAAACAATTTGTATTTTGCTTGGCTATTTGGTTCTGCTTTTGAACCTTGGCCCGTCATTGCATAAATCGCATTTCTTTGGCCTTCATGCACACCAGTCCGTTAGCTCTTCTTCGGAATCGTCCTGTTGTTGCGCTGGTCACGACGACGATAAGAACTCGCAACATCGCCGAACGCCCGTCGGTCATGAAGGCGACATTGGATCGTATCATGAGTGTTCACTGTGCAAATTCTTTGACCAGTACAACGTAGTTGTTGATTCAAAAGAATTTTCAATCCTCGAAGCTCCATTCTTGATCCGGGACTTCGAGCTTGGTTTGTATGTGGACTCGCGGTCTGTTTCATCTGTTGCTCGCGGGCCTCCTTGGTCTTAATCATCTCGTTGGTTTGCAGAATTGTTCGACGCACGTTATTCAGCCGAACCATTCTTCACATCTTGTAAGTGGGCCTTTGCTCGACCACGACCAATTCGGTTTGTTGAGTGCGCGCTCGTTAGTTTATTCGAATAGCGTTGTTGCATTCGAAGCTGCCCCGGATGATTAAAATGGTCATTGCAAAATTGAAGGCAATAACCGGCCGAGTCCTCAACCTGGTAAACAAAGATTTTTGTCCCTCGTTGAACAAGTATGTCTATTGGCTTAAAAAGCCAATCGTCGTTGTGGTTTTGGCAATCCTGTTTTCGCTGTCAGTTGGGTTGCTGGTTGGACCTCAAGGATTCATTCTGGCGGTCGGGTTAATGGGCCTGTTGTTGCTGGGTTTGTTTTGGCCCTGGCTCTCTATGTTCGGTGTCAGGTGTCAGTTGGAACTGCCGGATCGACAGTTTTGGGAAAATGAAGAAGTGCCTTTGACCTTTCGCGTCAAGAATTTCTGGCCCTTGCCAATATTTGGAATGATCGTCGAGGGAGATTTTTTGCAGGACCTGGAGCAGGACGAAGAGCGAGTGGCCTTTTCACTCACCAAAGTGCCCGCATGGTCAGAAACCGAGTTTCAGGTACGCGTTACACCTCGGCAGCGCGGCAGATTTCCCTCGGGCGATGTGTTTGTAAAGAACGGATTCCCTTTCGGTTTGATTGATATCACGAAGCCGATTGCGACAACAAAATCAGTTTTGGTCTGGCCTGCTTGCCAATCGCTTGATGGCCACCCACCTGCTGAAGGAACTCGATTCAATGTGTTGGGTGCTTTGAAAGATCAATCCGGCAGCGAAGGCGAAACGATCGGCGTTCGTACTTTCCGCGAAGGAGACCGGTTGCGGAACGTTCACTGGGCGCAAACCGTACGTGCGCAACGATTGATGGTGCGGGAACAACAATCGTTGTGTTCGACTGCTGCGACCGTCTATTTGGATCTTGCTTTGGGGCATCATGTGGGCTTTGGCATCGACAGCAGTTACGAATGGGCGATCCGGATCGCCGGGTCAGTCTGCTATCAGTTACACAACTCGCGTTCACCCGTGCGGTTGCAGTGTGTTGGATTGCCTGAGGCGGTACCGGCGATCGACAATAACTACGGCATCAACAAGTTAATGAACGGCCTGGCCAGTCTGCCCAAGCGCGACGAGATTGCCGAATCTGAATTGTCTCCCCCGTGTCTGGAAAATCGCCGTCGCCCGCGTTTCAATTCCGGAAGAGTGTTTTTTGTGGGAACGTGTCGTTCCACCATTCAATCCGAAGTGAATGAAAAAAACCTCGAATCGATCATCATCAAATTGGATGAATTTCGGTCAGCAAATGATGAATCCACAGAAGTCGAAAAGAATGTGTTTTCGGGTGGAATTGTGGTGTCCTCTCCGGAGCTGGCAGCCAGCCAGTTTTCCGAACAATGGAAAAGGAATGTAAGCAGTGTCGCATCCTAATCCTTCCATTCAACAATCCAGCTCCAGTCGTTTGCTCCAGATCGACCTGGGAGTATTGATTCCGGCAATCCTGGCAGTGATTGTTGTGCAATTGTTCAGATCAGAAAACTACTCCTGGGTTCCGGCCATCTGGATAGAAACCGCTTTCTTTCTGGTGTTCCCATTTTTGTTTTTCTGGATTAACGAAAAATGGTTTGGAGTATTCAAGCCAAATTCGAAATCAAGTCTTTACCGATGTCAGGGCGGCGCGGTGGCTGTGATTGCCCTGACCATTGTCTGGCAGGTTGCCGGTCGAGTTTCCGGTCTGGGTGACGCCAACGAAATTATTGCGTTGTTGATTCTGCAGAATGTGGCGTGGTTCCTGGCTGTGTTTTGCCGCATTCACAAATTCGAAAAGACCAGCCTGATTTTGTTCAGTTCAATCGTGTTTCTGGTGTGCTCGATTTCAGAACGAGGTCTGATTTTCGTATTGACGGGTATATACGCCATTGTGTTTCTCTGGTGGTTGGCGGGGCTTTACTGGAATCGACTTGGCGATAAAACCATCGATGGAAGCTCGAAAACACTGCCCATTCGTTCGGCCGCAATCGCCGTGGCGGTTTCGGTGATTGGTGCAATTGCCACGATCGTCTCGTTGGTGCCCGGATTAAGTAACCAGTTACAGGTGACCGGTTTTATGCCTTTTTCCGGCGGCGAGCATGGATACGAAGACCAGTATGCCCGTTCCGGATTTGGGGACGGACATATGCTTGCCGCAGGCGACAACGCCACGACGACAGGAGCTGTCGATTCCGATACCTTCATCCAGGATCACAAGGAATCGTTGTACGATGTGTCGTTGGAAAAATTTGATGGTCCCGTGTTCAAGCGAGCTTCCAAGAACCGTTCGATACCGCTGGATGTGATCGCAAAGCATATTCACAACGTTAAACAATCAGAGCAATCAGGCCGAACGTTTCGCACGATGCGAGAATCGGACAAGGTATCGGATTTAAAACTGGAGAGCAAAACGACCGAGGCGCTGTTTTACGTCGAAGGAAGTGTGCCAGTTCGATTTGCTGTCGACTCTTTCAACAATTTTGATGGCTGGGATTGGACCAAGGAAGAAATTCCAGATTCGGATTTTGTTCTTCCACGAATTCAATTGCAGACAGTCTGGACGGATGGTCCGGTCTATCAGATTTGCCTTGCCAAGTCGAAGTTCATGACGAACACACGCAAGCACAAAATCAAGATGATGCGGTTCAAGGACAGTACCCTGCCCTCGCCTTCATTCCTCGATCGCTGGAGAATCGCTCGAGTGGCTGCTCCGAACCTGTTTCGCTGGAACGACGCTGGCCTGATCCGCATGGACGGTGAGTTCATTCCTACCCATAC
>CAZOXC010000478.1:0-3545 GCA_964583205.1 uncultured Pirellulaceae bacterium
GTATTCTTCCGGGGTCAGGATAGAAGCCCATTTTTCCTTGTCGCCCTTGCCATTCACTATTTTGGCTTCGGCGAAGGTCCGCTGCAGGTATCTGGTTTCCAGGTAGGATTCGAAGTCGCTGGAGTCGGCTGAACTGGCCAGAAAATGTAACAAGTAAGCTCGCACCAGAGGCTCGTCATCGCGAACTGGTGGCAGGGCGATGCGATCGAATTCACGATTGAGATCTGCGAAGTGACTGGAGGTCCGGATCGATTTAAGATATTCCGGGTTAACGTAGAAAGCTCGCCGGGGAAGTTGTAAGTAACTGATAAAGAGTTCTTTGTCGTAGTTGCCTTCGGAAAGATTGTGCTCCAGAAGCCGGAACAGGATAAAGGCCTTAAAGCCGTTTTTCACTGGACCCAGTCGGCTGGAGAATTTGAACAGTCGATCCAGATAAGACTTGCGGACCTGGGAATCGGTTTTCCAGTTTACATCATTGCCGGGCTTCAGCTTTGAAGCGTAAATGTTGATGAATGAATCGTTATTCAACAATTCGGGTTTTAGCTCCAGCAGTTCGTCCAGTTGCTGAAGTGTGAGTTGGTTGTGGATATTGTAACGACCGAAGGGTTCCGGATCGCGAGTAGCCAGATCTTTGGCAATCAATTCAACCAGTTTCGGATGATCGGGCAAGTGGATTCTTCGTAGCAGATCGCGAAGTTGAGTTTTAGATAACTGGCGATCCAGCAGAAGTTGCAGGCCGGTCGCAGTAAAACCATCGGTGGTCTTGTGTCGCTCGAGTGCTGCTTTGGCGAGTGTCGCTGCCGAGATCAGCTTTTGATCAAGTGTCGATGGCAGGGATCGGTCAGCTTCGGGAATTTCTCTTTCGTGGTCAAATCGTAACTGATTCTGTTGTCGGATATGCTGCAGTGAAGTCTGCGGATCGTCTGAGTATTTGAGCAGCAGTTGCCGATTCTTGATTTTAATAAAGCGAGTGGTTTCACCGTGTTTGCGAGCCCAGGTGGTCAGCATCGAATCGACTTTGTCGAGTTGCTCGCCATGCTGGTAGTGCAGGCAGTGGAAGTAGTAATAGTCCTCAGTACCCGGTACAAGTTGAGCCAGCACTTCCTGACGATCATCAGCGAACGCGAATTTCTCAATGAAATCGGTGTTCTGGCCGTTGGTTGATCCAATAGTCATAGCTAAAACAAAAAAAACAAAACCAGGAATCAGAAGTCTCATGGCACTCACTTGTTGATTGTACGGCGAAAGGGTTGAGGAAATCTACGATGTTCCGAATCGTTCATTTGACGTGCAGACGCTTGCTTCGTTTCCGAAAAAACGGAAAATAAAGAGCCAAATGTTGGGGTTCAAAGAACAGTCCATTAAAACAACCGGACGTTTGCAATAGCATGAAAGTCCCGGTTTGGATGATTTGCGGGTTTTATAGCCCGGATTGGCTCGATACATAATTTTAGTTTATTTCTCAGGTGTCAGGTTCGTATGTTTTCACGTAATTTCAGTATGGACGATCCCCAGCAGGGAATCACCTGGCAAGATCTGGGCAATGGTGTGCCCACGATTATCGCGATGGCCCATTTGAGCAGTATCACTCTCGCCCAGAGAGACTTGCCGGCGGTCAACATCGATGACCTGAGTGACGAAGCCAAAACGATTCTGGTGGGTGCTCAAAAATCGGGTTCGATGTGTATTCGAGGAGATAAAAATGCGTTCGAGCCAGCGGAAAGATTCCTGGCTGTGTGTGTGGATCTGGATGAAGGAAGGCGAATCGAGTTTCGTTGTCTTCAGGATCCGGAACAGACCGTCAAGTTCATGGACGGGTTACGTCAATTGTGTTCGGCAGGGCTGGTCATGCATCAATTGATGAACGACTTCTCTCTCACCGCGTCTGGATTTGAATTGGCCAAGTCACTTGATTCCGCTGACTTTCAACAGTGGCTGGAAATGGGAACAGAATCACTGTGATCAAATCATTGTTGATCAAGCTCTCGATTGTCGCGGGATTCTGGCTGGGATTGAGTTTCGTAGCACAAGTGGCTTCCGCCCAGACGATTGAGCTGCGCGATGGGACTGTGGTCATGCAGGAGATCATTGAATTCAATATCGATGGAGTTCGGGTCGCCGGTCAGGATGACGCAATCTCATGGGATCGGATTCACAAAAGTTCT
The DNA here is from genome assembly GCA_964583205.1 of uncultured Pirellulaceae bacterium. Classification (GTDB taxonomy): domain Bacteria; phylum Planctomycetota; class Planctomycetia; order Pirellulales; family Pirellulaceae; genus CALMEE01. The sequence goes on from CAZOXC010000478.1 coordinate 2,166, forward strand.
TTAGCAGAATCTGATCGGGAGTTTCAACAGTACCTTGCAGAAGTTGGAGATCCGTTGATGCGGATCAGACTTCGTTTGAGCAACCAGGATGATAGTAACCTGCTTGAGCTGGCTAAGCCGTTGCTGACGAAACTTGGCGGAAGGGAGACCGAGTGCGAGTTAGTGGCTGCAACGGGTGTGCTGTTCGGTTTGATTCGCGAAGGAAAACGTGAGGCAGCAGCAACCGTGTTGATCCGCTGCTGGATGTTGGAGCGCAGGCTGGGTCGTTCGGCTGCCGAAATTACTGGACGGTCGATTGATGTGAACGAGAGTCGGACTTGGAATGGCCTGCAACCGGTCTGGTTCGATCGAAAATCGGCCGAACAGGAATGGGCGCAGATTTCCAACGGCCTGTTGGGCTCGGTCAGCAAAATGAAAGCTCGCGAGTTAATTTATGTTGCATCACTTGCGGCTGTTGCCGGCAAGTTATCGGGCCAATCTGATCTGTTAGAACGGTTACGTGACGCGGCACCGGCGTGGTCAAAAATTATCCAGTCCCAACAATCAATCGCGATCAGTGAATATGGAAGGGTTGGTCAAACTTTGCCGACGAAAATTGATGATTTGGAATCGCCTCTTCGAGCAGCAGCTTTGTACTATAAAGGGTTGGCGGGAATTCGTTCTGACGACGCTGTTGAAAAACAGACCGCAATCCTGGATTTGCTGCAGGTTCCAGCGACGATCGGGCAGGAAAATCCAGAGTTGTCCGGTGCCTGTTTGTTCAATGTGATTGACTCCAATGTGCTCGATTCCAACCCGAGTTCAATTGAATCACTCAGGAAAGAGTTGTTAGAAGACTACGCCGACACATATTTTGCTCGCATATTGCGTGAGGCAGCCAAATCTGCCAATGGTGAGTTGCAATCGCGCTCGGATCGGTAATCGACTGACACATGTCTGACTTGATACAGCTAAAACAAAAAAGAGAGACACTGCGCAGTCGTTGCGCGCTGTTGTTCTTCCTGGTGCTGGTTTGTTTGTTTTCACCGGCCGGTGAGTTGCTTGGCCAAATCGATCCTCCGAATGAGCTGGAACAAATCGTTGATCCGGAATCGACTCCTTCGATATTCCAGATGATGTTCGCTGGAAACGCTCTGGGGATAGTCATCGTCGGTTTGTTGATTCTGCTTTCGGTTGCCAGTACCTATTTTATTATCGAACACGCTCTCACGATTACTCGAGCAAAGTTGATCCCTTCCGAAGTGATGAACGAACTGGAACGGCTGGTTGCTCGAGGAGAAATCAATGAGGCGATTCAGTTTTGTCATCAACCAGAAAATTACTCGCTTTCGACCGAAGTGATCATGGCGGGACTGGAACGCTATGACTTGAACGAATTCG
>CAZOXC010000479.1:0-3540 GCA_964583205.1 uncultured Pirellulaceae bacterium
ACCCGATGCTGAATTTGTGCTGCGACTATCGCCTGCCGGGTGCCTGGATGATGCCGGTAAGTTCGCCGCCGTCCAGCCAGATCAGATTGCACTCGCGACAGAAATCGATCACGACGTTTCCGGGTCCCGAGTACGAATGTGTCTGAAACTGTTGAATGCAGGAAGGACAATTTCGTCGTTGTTCCAGTTGTCGCCAATCCATTGGCTGCGGCGCAACGTCCGAACCTGTGTACGAGGAACGCTGATCGGCTACAAAAGCAGCCAAGGCTTCTGCAGGGAACAACAGCCCTTTGCATGTTCGGCAGGTGGCCACTTTCAATTGGCCGAAATTACCGATCGTCAGCTCTAACTGGCATTGCGGACAGGCGACACCAGCTTCACGATCAGTCTGCTGCAATTCAGATGCGGCCTGCAACACCACCATCAAATCATTCAGCACAAAATTTACGTTCACTATGGATTCCTCGAAAAGACCGTTTCGCAAGTCTAGTTCGAGAAATCCTTGCTGGAGCAAATCTGAACTCCAGAGTACAGATCTAGCGATTTTGCGGGCTGATTTTCTGAACCCGGCTGCGCAGTATTCGGTGAATTCCAGCTGGCGCTTCGAGAATGTCCGTTTTTTCAGATTGCCCTGGAATCAATTCATTTCAATGCCGTGAAATTCGGTGATCAGTCGCCAGCAATCTTCCGGCGAATCGACGAAGTCGATCAAGTCCAGATGCTTATCATTGATCACACCGTTATCGGCCAGGAACTTGAAATTGATAATGCTCTTCCAGTATTCGGAGCCATAAAGAATGATTGGAATTTCCTGCATCCGCTCCGTTTGTCTGAGAGTCAGCGACGTGAACAACTCGTCCAGTGTTCCGAATCCACCAGGAAAACAAACCAGCGCTTTTGCTCGCAACAAAAAGTGCATTTTCCGAACGGCAAAGTAATTGAACTGGAAGCACAAGCCCGGCGTGATATAGGGATTGGGCACTTGCTCAAATGGCAGAATGATATTGAGTCCAATCGAAGGGGACTCGACCTCATAGGCGCCTCGATTGGCGGCTTCCATGATGCCGGGTCCGCCGCCGGTCGTAATGACGTATTCACCGTCCTTGTACTTTTTATTGTGCTCGGAAACCATGCGGGAAAAGTGGCGACACTCTTCATAAAAATGCGCATTGGCCATGGTCTGCTGGGCGACTTCCAAATCCCGGGCTGCTTGCGAATCATCGGCGTCGGCGTCCAGCTTACCTTGCGCGGTATCGATTCGCTGCTGCGATTCTTCAGGGGACACGATCTGAGTTCCACCGAACACCACAACCGTGGATTGAATGTTGGCCTCTTCCATCAACATCTGCGGCTTGAGCAGTTCCAGCTCCAGACGCAGCGGCCGCAAATCCTCGCGACGAATGTAGGTATGATCCAGGTAGGCAAGTTCATAGCTGTGATGCGAAATAATTGCCTGCAGTCGATCCTGAAGTTCCTTTTCCACGCGTTCACTCCGGTAAGTGCTCTATTCTTTGTGGTTTACGCGATGGCACTCGTATTGGAGAGGCACCGCGGACGTTAATTTCTGAGCATTGATTATAGAGCCCCCGTGCAAATGCAACAGCGGGATCAATCTGGCTAGAGATACTGGCTGATCGCAGTTCCCCGGGCAGCAATTGCATCGACGGACGCTGTGATTTCCGGATCCTCGATCAAAGGCGGTGCATGGTGGGGCTTGATTCGAGCATCGATCAGCAGACTTCCCCGGCACCCCCAATGCTTGTTGTCGGTAAACGAGTCAATTCCCTCGATATCGCTGGCCGGATTACTGCGAGTGAACACCGTCCAAATCCAGTTGTTCAGGGTCGCCGCGGTAAATTCGCTGTCATCAACGATCAACAGCAAAGGGAACTGACAAATCGATGATTGAGCCGAAAACGCATCGCAAAACTTTTTGACTTGCTTAGTTCCGTAACTCGCATCCTGAAACGGCGGTCCCTGAATCGCCAAAATCCCGGGCTGACAAATTTTCGGTTTCGAGAATCCCTCTGGCAACGACAAGTCCTGCGGCAACGTTTGCGGCAACTCACGTTGGGGCGGACCCACTGCCGCCACAACCAGTTTGGATCCTTGATTGATCGACGAACCGGAGTAGTCAAGCGTATCGATGGTCGTGCGAGTTTGAAAATGAAGATCCCGATTCCAGTCGACTCGGGCCAGCATCGCAGAAAAGAATCGGCCCACGTCGTGAATGTCGAGTTCACGATCGCAGGCCTCATCAATGATCCATAAATACTTGGCCAGAGACAACTGACCTTGCCCCAGAATCGCGTTGGCTTGAGTCAGCAACTCCTGGGGCGCCGCTGGTTCGGCATAAGGTACATACCGTTCGCTACCCACAGCAATTAACAGCGGGTGTACTCCGGAAGCATCGACTGCATGAACGGCTTTCACGCCCGGCAGGACTGTCGGAATAATGGGTCCAGTAATTTCATGAATCAATTCGCCAAACACCGTGTCTTCCTGCGGCGGACGCCCGACTACGGTCAAGGGCCAAATCGCACCATCTCGATGCCAGACATTTTCAACTTGCAGAACTGGAAAATCGTGAACCAGACTGTAGTATCCCAGGTGATCGCCGAAAGGGCCTTCCGGTTTGGTCTGCGTTGCCACCACACCGCTGATACAAAAATCTGCATCTGCATAAACCGACGCTCGATTGGCTTGACGCAACATGGGAATCCGGTGACCGCTTAACGCACCAGCAAAAGTCAACTCGGACATCCCTTCGGGCAAGGGCATCACTGCCGACAACGTCATGGCCGGCGCACCGCCCACACTGACGTTCACAGGAAACGGTTGGCCGGCATCCAGCGCAGCTTTATGATGCACGCCGATGCTGCGATGAATTTGATAATGAAGTCCAATCTCGCGATCCGGCTGATAGTCATTTCCAGCCAGTTGGATCCGGTACATGCCCAGGTTGCTCTTGCCGAGTCCCGGGTTGCGAACATCTTCCGAATAAACCTGAGGCAGAGTCACAAAGGGTCCGCCATCATCTGGCCAGGAGACTTGCTGCGGCAAGTCCGATATCTTGATCGAGTTCTCTGTGACCTTGGCCCGTCGGGTCAGTTTCGGCCGCATTCGCAGCGCGGTAAGAGGCGCTTTCCAATATCGCAGTGGCCTTTTTGCAGCCTCCTGCGGATCGATTTTCAACTCGATCGCTCGACGCACCTGCTCGATCGTATCGCGAAACATGAAACGAGCCCGTTCCAACGTACCGAACAAGTTACAGACGACCGGAAAGCTGCAATTCTTGACATTCGTGAACAGGACCGCCGGCGATTCACTCAAATACAATCGCCGCTGGATCTCGGCGATCTCCAGACGCGGATCAACCGGCTCCTCGTATCGAACGAGCTTGCCGTTGGCCTCCAGGTCTGCAACACATTGTCGAGTTGATCGATATCCCACTTACTGTTTTCCGCCCGCTTGTGATTTCAGAATTGAATGCCCATCATAACCTGAACGCTCGTCCGCTCGCCGAGTATATCTGTTTCC
>CAZOXC010000480.1:0-1801 GCA_964583205.1 uncultured Pirellulaceae bacterium
GTATCAGGGGTTAGCCCACTTTTTAGTTGCACAACTAATCTTTCATTGCTTTCTGCTGTGATTCAGTAGCCAGTACGTAGTACCAAGCTCGTTTCATCAGCATTACAACGACTGGTAATTCGGTGAAAGAAAAACTATTCGTTGTTGCGAACTTGTTTCCAATTTTGTAAACGCGTTCGGCACTTACTTTGTGGAAAGTTTTGCCGTCAGATACGTTTTCGAACACGGCAACTGAAATACCATTTGATCTAAACGTAGCAACAGGCTTTTTTGATTGGTCGTTTTTTTGATTGTCCATAGAAAAAAGGGAATGAAATAAAGACCCGCAAATGCGGGTCACGAATATCCACAACGCCAATCGGCTCGCACACCACACCCTGAATGTGATGATTGAACCGACAAGCGATTGGTGGTCAGGTTGTAGGCGGCAGTTTTAGTAGCGGCCCAAGTTCTCCAACAGAGTCGATGGCGACATCTCCCGTGAAGAAATTGTATTCGTTGATTGCTTTCTCGTTGATCATAAGCCAAAGCTCTTTGCCAGAACGCGTTTCCATTTCCTGTTGGTTTTTCTTTGCTCGAGTTTCGTTTGGAGTAACAAACAGAACGCGAAAATAGGGGACAGTCGCGTCTGGGAAATGCTTGTTGTACTTGGCCAGCTTATTTTGTTTTGACAACTCGGCGTAGCCACGGTGTTTGCGTGCCGCAACTTGTTTGGGACTGGAAGTCGCACGGTCTTGTTCAAGGTAATAAACCATTCGCGCGTCGTTGTAGCGAATCATGAACCCGGCATCGGGGGAGCAACTAAGCGGCGGCGACTCGACGAGTTGAGTGTGCAAACAGAACTGATCGGTTTTTGCATCGTCTTTGTTTACTGTTTCCCATTCGTTAATCCAGCGAACCAATTCCACTTGAGGAAGCTTTTCGATCGCTTTTTCGACCAGGATTCGTGTCGTGTTGCAGGCGATCCAATGTGAAAGTCGGTCAGCCCGTGGGTGCTTGGTGTTCGTTGCATAGAATCGTTCATCATCAAAATAGCTCGCTAGAGCCTCTGCACCTTTTTTGGTTGGGTAGTAGACCGGAGCGGCACCGTTCGTGCCAGGAAGAGCCACTGGAACGCGATGTTTGATAAGATAACCAGCTTTGCCGAGTCGGCTGAGACGTTTGCGTGTACCGCGACCGCTGGCGTGTTCGGCGCAACAAACAGTTTGCACTTGTTCGCGAGTTGCGACGTACAGAGTGCTGATCGTTTTCAGCACGTTCATGTCGAGTTCTGTAAGAGGCATTGGCCCAATCCTGATTGCCATTAAATCCAAGCGTGGAAAAAAAGATTCCGAAGATCATTAAAGGTAACGATCAACGGAATGAAATGCCCTTTTTGGCTAGTTTACAACCAAGCAGTTAATCTTCAGTGCCGAAGCACCGGGCGGAATCAACCGTACATGGAGGCACTCGTTTCCGAGCAGTACCCCAATTAGAACGCCGAACCATTAAAAGTCAAGTTCCACGTTTTCAATTTCTTCACGATGATATCAATCATCGAGATGCCACTTGTAACCAAGGAGGTCATATAGCGGTTCCCAATGAGCCTCAAAAAAGTCGTAGCCGACTCCATCAATGCCAATCAGAATTCGACCATCAAGCGGCAGCGCGAAAAGTCCCGTAGGACAAATCACACGCCAACCGCACTCGATTAGCTGTTGACGCTCTACGTCCTCACCAAAATCAAATTCAGCAAGATTGCGTTCGACAGTTTGTTCGACCGATTTATCGTCGATCAAAAACAAATAACCGTACATTGGCA
>CAZOXC010000480.1:1811-3522 GCA_964583205.1 uncultured Pirellulaceae bacterium
GCGTATCGCGAAGTTTTAGCAACTCCTCGATCCAGCATCCGGGGATAGGGGACAAAGCTCGGGCGGCAAAACACTCGACGGCGGAAGTCTTGCTGCCAGAAAACGATGGCCTCTTGGCGGAAACTTGGTTCGTAAGAAACCGCTTGAAGAAAGAAGCGTTCTCCATAACAAATTGGGGAAATTTGGCGGCAACGAAATTGCTGACGCTCAACAGTTGTTATTCGATAAATGGTGTGAACTGTCAACTAAAAAATCGCTCGACATTCCGAAGAAGCACGCTGAATACAAACAGCTTGGAGGGCCACTTACCACGATGCGTCAGCAGCGTGCAGCCGTTTGATACACACTGATCGTGGTCGAATAGGGGCCATCGTTGGTCAAGGAAAACGGCGGGTTCGCGAAGGCGGAGCCTTGGCTTCATTGCCATGTAATCAAAAAGCGGTTTCCAACGCTGAACATGGCAATGAAGCCAAGGGTGGAAGAGCGTAGCGATGACAGTCCTTGGCGAACGTAAGTGGCGGTGGGTCGTAGACTTACAGAAACCCATCCATTGACTCCGCAGTGACCCGCTACGGCCAAGCTGCGGTACGCCTCTTGGCACTGGTTGTGGACCACATTTTGGCAATAGCGCAAGCGACAACAAATACGCGATCGCACAATTGCATTTTCTTTTGTATGGTCGCAAGCTTTAACTATGGAAATTCCAAAATTTCACTCATGTGAAACTGACCCAATTTGTACACTCCAAGAAATGGCAGATGCCGAATCGATCCTTACCGAGTTTGAACGTAACGCTGCATTGGAAATCGATTCACTTTCGCGATTTGAACAACTGCTGAGTTTGAACCGTTGGTACCGGAAAAAGTTTGGAGTACTGTTTGAAGTTCGCCATTCACTGAGAAACGAACTAATCTTGCGGGCGCAAAACGAAACCCGTTCTGCATTGCCAGCGGCAATAACTGCCACTCAAAGCTACGAACGGGTTCGTGGTTCCCAGGCGTCTCGCTTGCTCGCGTCAATTATTCAAGGCGGGCGAGTTGATGCCTATCGAAATATGTCATCATCTTGATCATCTCCATTTTCGGTACTCGAATCCGACTCGAGACGTTTCATTTCGCTATCAATAATTTTCGGTGTACGCCCCAAGCGAAGATTTTCCACCATCTCATCGAGTTCAGCTTCCGCTTGCTCACGCGAAATAAAATACTTCTGCTCGAAATTGCGTTCAATCAGTTCTTCTTTCAGCTTCAGCAACGTCGGGGTTTCAGGGATTTGAAGCATCTCTCCTAGAACATGGTAAAGCTTTGGATCATCCTTAAACTTACAGATCATATGGCCCGTTTCCATTTTGCGAATTCGTTTGGCCCATTCTTGAAACTGCTCTTGGAATGTGAAATAGGTTCGCGAACTGACTTCGTAAAAGTCTTCGATGTCATCAACCAGGGCTTCCGAATAGGTTTCGCTGCTTCCGGTGCTGTGGGCTTCTTTCTTGCTTTTTCCATGCGATTCACTTTCCGATGTTCCGGACTGTTCACTTCCAGTGTTTCCGTTCTCGGGCTTGGTTGTCGAATTTGTCTTGCCTTTGTTGGATCCGGTTGATTCATCTGTTGCGGTGGAAGTCGTTTCTGTTTTAGTATTTGATCGAAGTATCACCTTATGCTGGCCAACCTTCTTTTGTCGAAAGTTTTTCAACTCCTCTTTTAGCCACTTC
>CAZOXC010000481.1:0-3520 GCA_964583205.1 uncultured Pirellulaceae bacterium
TTCCCTCACGTCCTGAAAGCGATCGAAAACAGCACAAACTTGAAAGAACGCAACTACGCCATCATCGCCGACGAAGCCCACAGCTCGCAAACGGGGCGAACGGCAGGCAAACTGAAAGAAGTGCTAAACAAGGAAGAATCTGATGAAGAGGAAGAATCCACCGCAGAAGACAAACTTAATGAAAGCATAGAAGCTCGCAAAGCCTCAAAGAACTTGAGCTACTACGCATTCACCGCAACACCAAAAAGCAAAACACTGGAGTTGTTTGGTCGACTACCGGATCCCTCGCAGCCGCGTTCAAAACAGAACAAGTCTAAAGCTTTCCATGTCTACAGCATGCGTCAAGCGATTGAAGAAAACTACATCCTTGATGTGTTGAAGAACTTCACCAGCTACAAAGTTGCCTACAATCTTGCTCAGAAAGTCGCAAAGCCAGACTACGAAGTCGAGTCGAAGAAAGCCAAAGTCAGGCTCGGTCAATGGGTTCGTTTGCACGACTACAACATCACCCAAAAGGTGAAGGTGATTGTCGAACACTACCGTAGTACGATCATGGGTCTGCTGAACGGGCAAGCCAAAGCAATGGTTGTAACCGGTTCACGCAAGGAAGCCGTCCGCTACAAGCTGGAATTGGACAAGTACATCAAAAAGAAGAAGTACAGCCAGCTAGCCGCGATGGTGGCTTTTTCAGGCGAAGTCGAATTCAACGCCGATGATCCGAACTGCGAAGCTTTGTTAGGAGAAAAGTTCACCGAGCGCAGCCTGAATCCGGACTTGAAAGGTCGCGACATGCGAAAGGCTTTCGATACCGCCGAGTTCCACATCATGATCGTCGCCAAGAAGTTTCAAACCGGGTTCGATCAACCCAAGTTGTGCGCGATGTATGTCGACAAGAAGATTGGTGGCTTAGAATGCGTCCAAACGCTCTCTCGACTTAATCGAACGCACCCGGGCAAAGAAGAGACGTACGTGCTGGACTTCGTGAATGAGCCTGCAGATATCCTCGAAGCGTTTCAGGAATATTTTGAGACAGCAAAGCTGTTGGACGTGTCGGATCCTAATCTGATTTGGGACATTTTTGACAAGCTGCGAGCCTCCGGCATCTTCCTCTGGACGGAAGTCGTCCAGTTCAGCGAAGTGTATCTCATCGAAAGCAAAAGCAACGCCGCGATCAGCAACGTATGCCGTCCAGCTGTTGAACGATGGACGACTCGCTACCAAAAGGCAAAAGCGGACTTTGAGAAATACAAATCGCGATTCGAGCACGCGAAAACACTCAACGACCCAACATCGATCGCGAACGCCGAAGCCGATATGCAGGAGGCAAAAAAGGAACTGGATGCGCTGGGCATCTTCAAAGCCGATTTGGTTTCGCTGACTCGATACTACGAGTTCATGTCTCAAATTTGCGACTACGACAGCACGGATTTGGCGCGACTCAGCCTGTATGCCCGGCACCTTGCACCGCTACTTCGCGAAAAGACACCAGAAGAAGATCCAATCGACCTGTCGTCCGTTGCCCTAAGCCACTATCGACTTTCGAAGATCAAGCAACAGCGGCTAATGTTGGTCAAAGAAGGCAGCGAGGGCTTGGCACCCGGAAGCGCCATGGGTTCAGGGAAGAGCAAGTCAAAGAAGGAAGAATGGCTTTCACAGATCATCGCTCGCTTGAACGAACTGTTCATCACTGACAGACTGACTGACAAGGATTTGATCAACTACGCCTACACGATCCGAGACAAGATCAGCGAAAACGAAAAAGTGATGGACCAGATCGCCAATAATTCACCTGAGCAAGCCTTACTGGGAGACTTTGGCGAAGCCCTTGATGAAGCGGTCATGGCCAGCGGTGATGTGCACCACAATCAAATGATGCAGTATCTAAACAGCAAAGAAATCCAAGCCAAATTTCGGCAATTAATCTTGGATTTGCTGATCAGAAAGCGTTCGCGAATCTAAGTGTGGACGGTCGAGCTGCATGTATCTAACAACTCGCTCATTTTCAATACGCATCACCGCGCCTAATCAATACTGCGGCGCAAATTATGCCAAGTCGCGGTCTTCAAAAAATACCAGCGATAACAGCATCGCGATCGTGCCGTAAATCAAACAGTAGACGAAAGCCCAGCCCAGATACCGTATCGGAACATCGACCTCGCCTATGATCGCCGGCTCGACATCAAAGTGGTCCAGTACCGGGAAGATCACCGATATAAACTGGCCAAACACCGCCACACCCTCGAAGACTTGCGCGACCTCGGCCGACTGAACGATCAGAGGAGTCAAATGGCCAAGAATGTAAATCGAGAAGCAGATCATGAAGTTGGGCAGGATTCCCATGCGAGTCGAGATGGCAATACTGATCGCAACGAACACCAGGGCTTCCATGTAGGCCAATACCAATCCCGGTATCGTTTTCATGGCCTCGTTAAAGCCGTTGGTCCATACGAAATTACGAGTCGAAGTTTCGACTTCGTCATAGATCGGTTTGTAGCAAACCCAGATCACAAACCAGAATCCCAGCAGAATAAACAGCAGCCCAATCGCCAATGCGATACCCGAGAACTTGCCCAGAATAAACTGGCGGCGACCGACTGGCTTTGACAATACCGTGAGTGCTGTTCGTCCCTCGATTTCTTCGGCAACCGACTTACTGGCGGCCCAAATCGCCATGAAGATCCCCATGATGCGGATCAATGTCAGCCCGGAGAGCTTGTACATTTTGATATCTTCGCCAAACGTGTTGTAAGGCAGGTATATCGTACCGACGGCAAAAATCGTCCCGATAATCGCCAACAGAATGAACACTGGTTGCGAAACTTCGGTCTTAAAAGTGGAAGTGGCGATGGCCGCAATTTTGGGAAACAGCGCACAGAAGATCCAGTAAAGCAAGAACACCGAAACAACCGTGATCGCCGTCTGCGGTATTACCGAGACTTGGGGATTATCCACTTCCAAGGCCCAGGCGAGTTCGACCTTGGCCTCGCCCGAATTCTGATTCTCAAAATACAACTTGGGAATAAACTCGTTGGGGAACCGCGAATCTTCAAACTGTTTTCGATAGAGAGTAAACGTCTCTTCATCGCGGGCCGGGGAAATTTCGACAACTTGCTCGATCCCCGCCGCGCTGACTTCCATGACCGCAAAGTCGACACGTTGATCAGAACGGAAACGCAGGGCGCTGAGTTCCTGTCCCCAAAAATTGACTTCTAATTCTTCCGTTGAATTCCCATCGATGGTGATCTCCTGGACCGGATAGACACCATGAACATGCAATCGCGACAACGAATTAAACATGGAATTCGGATTGTCGACGAAGGTGACATAGCCAAAGCCATTCACCATCGCCAATCCATACCCGATTACCGCAAAAAGAGCTGATGCCACACAAATCGTCGCGAGCCAACGAGCAAAACCGCCTCGCGGTTCATCGAGAATCTCATCGAATCGTCGCCGCGACATAAAGGCAATCAGCCCGAACCCAACAAGTACGGAGGTTCCGGCAGCAAACATCACGAAC
>CAZOXC010000482.1:0-3513 GCA_964583205.1 uncultured Pirellulaceae bacterium
ACCAGCAATTGACACGATGGCAAGACGAATTGAACTTCAAAAACTTGCTGGCAAAGCTTCAAATTGATTTGGCCAATGTTCGCGAAATCGAAACACAGAAGCAAGGCATTCTGTCCAGCCATCAGCAAAAACTGGACGAGATTCAAGCCACTGTCGAGAATGCCAAATCAGATTTGGAAGCTGTTCAACAGCAATCTGCTTCCATTCAAGAGCAAATTACTGCGGCGAAAAAATCGCCGCAGTAATCTTTCGAATCCAGCACTTCGAATCCAGCACTTCGAATCCAGCACTTCGAATCCAGCACGATGCGGGAGCAGGCTGTTTCAATCTGCGGCGCTTTAGCAGCGGCGCTTTCGAATCCTGACAATGCACAGGCTCGCCAAGCCAAACAATCCCAACGCGGTTGGCTCTGGAATCACAAATGACTGTTGGAAAACGTCAGCTCGTGATGCTAACTGCACGTTGTCATAAAAATCTGTATCCAAACCGATACCGTTCAGGAAAACTAAGTCTTGAATCGCACTGATATCGCCGAACCTGGTCGACGACCAGTTTTCCGAACTTTCGTACCCCAGAAATCCCGGAGTCAAATTATCAAAGCCATTACGTACAACCCCTGGCGAAGACTGGGTTCCGAAACTGGTGACTCCAAAATCCTCCGGTCGAATCGAAGTCGAATTCAAATTCTCATCATTGCTGTAGGCCAGCGACCAGCGGGTCAGCACAACTTCACCGTCCACAAGAGAAATCTCGTCGGCTCCATTCGCCAGATTGCCCAGATTTCCGCCAATCACTCGAGAATCGATCACGCCGCCATTCCATTCAGCCTCAAACACTGCTTTGGCTTGCGCATCGGTCAAGCCGTTGCTGTTGGAGACAATCAAAAAATCGTTTGCACCAATAACGACGTTGCCAAACGTATACAAGTCGCCGTCAGAGTCTCGCAATTCCCAATCTTGCAAATTGGTGGCGGTTGAACTGTCGTTATACAATTCGATCCACTCTCGTCCGCGATCTTCACCGTCAGGGTTGTTCAGAAACTCGGTCACAATAACGTTTCCGAATACAGTCGCTGACATGCCCACGCAGACCATCATCAATACAACCCGCAGTACGCGGAAGGAAGATTTTTTTCGACGCCGGCTGCGCAGTCTTTTTTTCAAGTGCTTACGTACACTAATCCGTTTGTTGAGTTTCATCTCGTTGCTCTATCGTTTTAGGGGTCAATTCCGAATCCAATCTGATGTTAGATGACCGAGGCAATGCGTTCACTACTGGGTTTTTCACTACTGGTAGTTTCACCTGCAACGCCGACTCGCGCCTAACGCGCGGCGTACTCCGAACGCATCGTCGCCAATTAAGCAAATGCAATTTGCGCCTGTGGAATGACAGCCATTTCCAAAAAAAGAAAAACTGTTTTGCAAATAGTCAGAACATGGTCAGAACTACCTATGAGTTTTCGTACTGGCAAAAGCCCAATACTGCTCAAACGAGATTGAGTTCTCTTGGTTTGTGAGCGACAGGCGATAGTCGTCGCAGTGTTACCGACATTACCGGCGGCTGACGACGACGCTCGAACGAATCCGAATGTCCTGATTGGGAGGTATGAAGGTCGAAAACAGGTGCTTGATTAAGTTACCTACGGTGGAGAATCCGCTTACAAACGCGGAAAAAACTGTCCGAATCGTCAATAAAGTGCGGTTTGCGTAGACATAATCACCAGTCGCAGCAAAAATAGGAAATTCCTCAGGCAGAAAAGCTCAATGCAACTACCCATCATCAGCGAAGCAAAAAAGGCATGCGGTCGACTGGAAACGCTTCCAGTTCCGTTGCCCGACAATCCAATTCCATTGCCAATGTCGATGGATGACGCCGCTGCGCGCGGCTGGGACGAATTGGATGTTGTTTTCGTTACTGGAGATGCCTATATCGATCATCCCAGTTTCGCGATGGCAATTTTGGGTCGCACACTGGAAGCCGGCGGTTACCGGGTAGGTATTATTGCTCAACCGGATTGGCATTCCTGTGATGACTGGCGACGATTTGGAAAGCCGAAGTTGTTCTTTGCCATAAGCGCCGGCAACATGGACTCGATGATCAACCATTACACGGCGAATCGAAAAGTTCGCAACAGTGATGCTTATTCTCCTGGCGGCCGGATCGGATTGCGACCGGATCGCGCCACACTTTCCTATTGCCAGCGTGCTCGAGAAGCATTCAAGGGCGTTCCAATTATTGCAGGCGGCGTGGAAGCTTCACTGCGCAGACTGGCTCACTACGATTACTGGAGTGACAAAGTTCGTCGCTCGATTCTACTGGACAGCAAAGCGGACCTGGTTGTCTACGGCATGGGCGAAAACCCGATTCTGGAAATCGCCAATCGATTTGCGGCTGGAGAAACCGTTAAGGACCTGCGCGATATGCGAGGCGTCGCCTATGCACTTGGTCGCACCGAAGCAATTCCCGAAGATTGCCTGGAACTCCCTTCTTTTGAACAAGTGAAAGAAGACAAACTCGCATTTGCTGATGCCACCAAGATCATTCATAACGAAACCAACCCTTATAATGCCAAGCGGCTGGTGCAGCGACACGATGACCAGGCGATCGTAGTAAACCCGCCTCAGTTTCCAATCTCGCAGGAATCCATGGACAGTGTTTATGGACTTCCTTACACGCGACAGGCGCATCCCAGTTACAAGGAACCCATTCCCGCATTCCAAACCATTAAGGACTCGGTCACGATCATGCGTGGCTGCTTTGGCGGCTGTACTTTTTGTTCGATCACTGCACATCAAGGTCGGATCATTCAGTCGCGCAGTCAGAATTCGATCGTGAATGAAATCAATAAGATGGCGGACGACAAGTCTTTCAAGGGCACCGTCAGTGACATCGGTGGCCCCACCGCCAACATGTATGAGATGAAGTGTTCTCGGCCGGAGGTCGAGGTCAAATGTCGGCGTCAATCCTGTGTCCATCCCAAGATTTGCAAGCTCCTGCATACAGACCATGGACCGTTGATTCAACTGATGCGGGAGTCGCGAAAGGTCGATGGGGTCAAGAAGGTACTGGTTGCCAGCGGTATCCGCATGGATCTTGCTCGTCGTTCACCGACCTACATGAAAGAGCTTACCGAACATCATGTCGGTGGGTTGCTCAAAGTCGCGCCCGAACATGCCGATGATGACGTACTGGACAACATGAAGAAGCCCGGCATCGCTGAATTCAAAAGGTTTTCCGACAAGTTCCTTGAGCAAAGTAAAAAGGCCGGCAAGAAACAACACATTGTGCCCTATTTCATTTCCAGCCATCCCGGCAGTGACGTGAACAGCATGATTGAGTTGGCTGTGTTCCTAAAACGGAACGGTTACAAACCCGATCAAGTACAGGATTTCATTCCGGCGCCTCTGGATGTCGCGACCTGTATGTACTACACCGAAATGGATCCGTTCACCAAGAAGCCCGTATTCATTGCCAAGAATCTGCGCGACCGGAAAATGCAGCGAGCATTGATGC
>CAZOXC010000483.1:0-3510 GCA_964583205.1 uncultured Pirellulaceae bacterium
CTCGGATACTCAAATCACAATGACTTTGCTCGGGCGATCGCTAATTAAATCAGACGCCGAGCGAGCTGATCAATTGTTTCAACGCATTGCAGATGAGCTCGAAAAATCTGACGCGGAAATTTGGAAGCCAAATTTCGTTCGATCGTTACTTGGCCAAGCGCGTCATGAACAGGGGAAGTATGAATTGGCATCCGCAAATTTAATTCAAGCCTACACTGGAATGAAAAACACAGTCGATGAAATTCCCTTAAATCAGGGCCCGAAGATGCTGGATGACGCCGCCAGGCGGTTGCTCAAACTGGCCGAACGCTCAGGTGACGAGGAGGCTGCTGAGAAGTGGAAAAAAGAAAGAGCGTGGGTTGCTACTCTCAATCAGCCCAACCAGCCGACCGACCAACCCGAGTCCGAAGAGTCGGAGGGAGAAGATCAGTAACTGCCGGGAAACAGGTTTCCCAAAACGTATCAAACAGAGTAACTTGCAATTGATATCATTTCCGGTGAGATCGTGGATCGGCCCAGTATTTGGAATAACCGATCCAAGCTAAATTGGGTGAATCGGAGAATCGCCGAGTCCGATACTATTCCAATCGATACTGATACCCGACTTCGACCCAAGTAACGAACATTGATGACACCAAACTTGATTGAAGAGTCGATTCACGCGCAATCGACTCAGCAGTTGGATTCTCTCTACGGTCAACGGTTGATACCGCCGGAAAAAAAGCCGTTTCTGATCGATGCCAACCAGTGTGTCGGGCCTTATTTGAAAGTTCAGGGCGGTGGTTATATCCTGGATCTCGCTTCGCAGATTGCTTCATCTGGCTTAGGGTTTAACCCCAGCGCTCAATTCGGTGCCGCACAGTATCTTGAATCTTGGCTCGGTCATACCGATTCCGATTCTGTGAAAGAAGTTCGGTCGGCCTTTGTCGATTTGTTGCGCAGTAAGGCCGGTAGCCAGGATTACAGCGTGACTTTCTGCAATTCAGGTGCCGAGGCTATCGAGTGCGGATTGGTTGCATGTTTCGAAAAGTTCGGCGGGCAACGAAAAAAGATTCTGGCATTCGAAAAGTCGTTTCACGGACGGATGCTGGTCGCATTGTCCTGTACTCACAATCCTGAAAAACGAGTTCCATTCACATGGCCGCAAATGGAGACAAGTTTTGTGCCATATCCTGAACTCGAGGGCGACGATCTGAATTGCGAATCGGCCAGCGAACAGGAAGCGCAAACACTCGAACAAATTCAAAGTCTCTTAAAGTCGAACGAGTACTTTGCTGTTTTGTTGGAACCGATTCAGTGTGAAGGAGGCGATCGATATTCGTCAGCCAAATTCCATCAGCGATTGCTGGCGCTTTGCCAAAACTACGATGTGCCACTGGTCTACGATGAGATTCAATCCGGGCTGGGATTGGGGGGTGAGTTCTTCTGGCACCTAATGTTCGGATTGGACTCGTTCCCCGATGTGATTGTGTCGGCCAAAAAGGCGCAGGTTGGATTTGCCATGAGTCGCTTGCCGGTCACCGGTCAACCGGAAGTCAATTTTGCGTCCCTTTCGCGCGGCTACATCCAGTCTGCGATGATGGATCAGTTTCAGTCCGGCATCGAGCAAACGGAGTTGCTGGTGCGAGGGCATTTGAACAAGTTGGTCGAAGAGTTTGCTTCAAAAATTTCGCGTCCGCGAGCCAAAGGGCTTTGCTTTGCATTTGATTTTGCGGAAAAGTCTGACTGTGATCAGTTCATCGCCAAACGCTTCGAGCACGGTTTGCTGTATTATCCGGCTGGCGTCCAAACAGCTCGATTCCGGCTCAATTTGAGTTTTCGTCCGGCCGATGTGGAATTCGCATTTTCCAGAATACGCGCTGTTCTCGCTGAAGTAA
Source organism: uncultured Pirellulaceae bacterium (assembly GCA_964583205.1). Lineage (GTDB taxonomy): Bacteria > Planctomycetota > Planctomycetia > Pirellulales > Pirellulaceae > CALMEE01. Next base: position 1,878 of record CAZOXC010000483.1, read on the forward strand.
TAAGCGGAGAAACCTCGACACTTCCGCCAGCCAAAATCCAGCCACGCAATTTCGCGGAGTCTTTTTCGGTCAAGCTGATCGAGTCCAAGTTGTCGAACAACGCCCAACAATCCATCACGGCCGAGTCGTTTCTGCGCGAAGCCCTGGCCGATGCTGGATATGGTGACTTGCGCATCGAGTTTCCAACGGGCGATTCAATTGCCGAACTCCGTGAAAAACTGATCGCGATCCAGCAACAGGTTTACGAGCCCACCCGGCAATCGCCAATCGAAGAGTTTGAACGAGTATTGACTGCTCAGAAGCAGGTTTCGATTGTATTGTTCGAAGGCGATGAGATTGCGGCGATGGCGTTTGCCGCGCCTGTCAAGTTGTTTCCGGAACTCAACGGGAACTTGCAAAACCCGCAAGTCGATGATCCCAATGCTTTCTATATGCTTGATCTAACCATCGCCGAAAAGTATCGCGGTGGGTTGGGCCGAATCATGAAGCAGGCCCTGGTGTTGCTGGCACAACATCGTGGCGTGACAGAGATTTATGGTCGCAATCGAGACCGACTTGCGCGAGGCATGTGGGCGATCAACCTTTCGCTCGGTTCGCACACCACTCAGTTTCTGCAACACGAGTACGATGACGACGAAGAGCATGGCGACTGCTTCTACTATCGCTGTTCGACCGGCTGGGAAAATGCGTCAGAAAGTTCGCGCAATCCTGTTGAGTCGCCGCTGGAACGGCAGTATCTCGATTCCGAATTCGTCCGCCGTAACATTGGCGTGATGGTGAACAAGCTGACTCACAGTAATTTCATCACCGCCGATATGGCAGACGACTTGAGCCGCGTGTTCAAGATCTTTGGCCAGCCGCTCCGTCATGGCTACACGGCCAGCGGTTTGTCTGAGGCGGTCGACAAGTTGGTGAAGGTGCTGTGGTTGAAACGCAAGCCAGGGACGCGGTTGCTGGTGGCTCGAGACAGCTACTGGGGGCAGGGCGGATTCATGACTCGATCGCTTTCATCGATCGGCACTCCTTATTTTGACGTGGAGTTTTTTGACTCCGCCGATCAGTTGGGTCAAATGTTGAACCATCAGGACGCTGGTGAAGTGTTTGGTGTATTCGTCGAGCCGACATCAATGATAGATTTGACGATCAAGTGTCAACCGAACGAATTGGCCGAGATTCGAACGCATTGCAGCCGAGTCAACATTCCATTGATCTACAATGAGACCGGCAGTCTGTTTCATCGTTATTCAACTGGCAATTTTTCGGTCAGTCACGATGACGAAGTCTGTCCGGACGGATCGATAGCTTTCCTGGGTGGCCAGATGGCTGTCGTGGGAGTGCGTGAAGAGTATTATGCTGATCAGCCGTTGATGCTGATCAGTACCTGGGATGGAGATGCTTTTTCGCTTGCCAGATTTGTGGAGGCCGCCAAAAAATCTTCGCCTGAAATTTTTGAATGAGTTACAAATGATTGATGTTGGATTTCCAGTCATAAAATATGAGCGCGGTGCATCTCCAAACGAGTGGGGGCGGCTGCACGGCGAAACTTATCGCGAAGCAATTCACGAGCTGGTCGAGATTCGCACCGGCCTGATGCGTGAAAAAAACTCGGGCTTGACTGACGATGCAATCAAGC
>CAZOXC010000484.1:0-3510 GCA_964583205.1 uncultured Pirellulaceae bacterium
ACTCATACCCGGGCACCAGTTGCCTGTGATAGGAATCGTTTTCACCCAAAATCGCCTCAGTCACATCCTGCATGTAAGCCTGTTCGATCACCAGTGACTTGGCCGCCACCAATTGAATTCGTCGCAACGCAAGTTCTTTGTTTTCAATCGACCACTCGGTTTCCCAATTGAAACTTGATTGCAAACATTGCTCATCCGATTGCCTTGCCACTTTGAATTCGACTGCCGCCTGGAGCCCCCTCTCTGATTCAACAATTTCGTTGATCTCAAATCGGACTCGAGCACCCTCAAACTCACTTGCAAACGCCTTGCACGATTCGATAAACCCGTCGGGCCTTTGGTAAGCAAGGTCCAAATCAAGATCGGAAGATTCATGCACCTGCAACTTGCCAACTGTCGATATGTTCTCCAGTTCCGAGTTTGCAACGACCAGAACACTACCCTGGTAATTATCCATTGCAAGTTGAGAACTCAAGCCCGGATCCGGCGGGCTGCCAACCAGCAGAGCTTCCACCCTGTTCAATCTTTCTGACAGTTGTTCGGCCAAGGCAGCGACGGGCCAACCGTCGGGTGCCGCATTATCCATTGCAAACCAGTCCAGGGGCTTATCAAGTTCAAAAGAGCGATTGGCTGGCGGCTCAATCATTCTCCCAGCAGTGGAATTGGTGTCGGCTCCGCCCATACGGGTTGCAGCGAGCACACCGCCGCCAATGGCGATGGCAATGACAATAGCGACCGACACCCAGAAAAAAGTGGCAATCCCTTTGCTTTTGAAATCCTTCGGTTGACTATCGGTTGCAGCCGATTCGTTTCGCGAGCGTTTGCCGGCACCACTTGCAGACGGATTGCGCTCGTCCATCGAAGCTGAACCTGCGGATTCTGAACCGCGATTCGCTGACTTGGAACCGCCACGACTTTTCGATTTACTCTTTTTTCGCTTTCCCATGACTACTTGGTGAAAGGTTGCAAACATTACCAGACACTGTAACTATTCTATCCTGACAGCTTTCGTTACGCGATTACACTCAGTATCGTCAAAAGCCAATTCGCCTGACTTGACCAATTTGCTAGAATCGAGCAACTGCTGAACTTTTCAAAGAGCGAATCCAGGGTGCGAAGACACTAATGTTTTACCGACGTATTGCCGACCTTCACAATCAGAATTTGTTGATTCTGCCGATTCTCTTATGTATTGTAGTCGCCGGCTGCCAGCCTCAGGGGAATGCGATCTCGCTCCCGGAAACCGAAGATGGAACCCGGATCGCGCAACCGGAGCACGTCGAACTCAGAAGCGACGGGCGTTTGTTTGTGATTGGCGAGCAGGAAGCGTTTACCGGAAAAGTGGAACGCTACTATCCGGAAAGCCAGCAACTCAAAACCGTACAACCTTACGTTAACGGCCTGATCGAGGGCACTGAAACTCGCTGGCACAAAAACGGGAATCGATCAACCGAAACCGAATGGGTGTCTGGTCAGCGTAGCGGACTTTTTCAAGCCTGGTACGAAGACGGTACAAAACTCGAATCAACCGAATTTAAAGACAACTTGAGACATGGTTTCGCTCGCAAATGGGATGAGCAAGGCCAGCAACTCGCCGAAGAACACTATTACAAGGGGCGATTGAGCGACCAAAACCAGTATGAGTCTCCCTATCAAGTCATTAACAGCGATGCTGAAAACCAATATGTCGGCGCGCTTTCTTGCGCAAGCTGCCACTTGGAGAAGTATCAAGGATTCGTGCATACCGCTCATCACTTGACCTCCAGACTGGCTGATCAGGATTCGGTCATGGGACATTTTTCCGGTCAGAAAAGTGAAATGACGACCGTAAACGAAAACTTGATCTTTAAAATGATGGAACTTTCTGACGGCTATTATCAGGTCGCAGAAACTCGCGATGGCGAACAGATCAAACGCCAGTCGGCCAAACTGGATCTCGTATTTGGATCCGGTAAAATTGCCCAGACTTTCTTGCACTGGCACGGGACCGAGTTGTTCGAACTCCCCATCACGTACTTCACGGAAATCGACAGTTGGACGAACAGTCCCGGATACAAAGATGGCAAAATCAATTTCTGGAGGCCCGTTATTGGTCGCTGCCTGGAGTGTCATGCTACATTTTTCGAAGAGACCAACCAAAGCAGCAACAGTTTCAACCGTGAAAGGTTTGTGCTGGGTATCTCCTGCGAGAAATGCCATGGACCGGGCGAGCATCACGTCAATTATCACTTGGAAAACATGGATGATACGGTCGCCAGACATATCGCCCATCCTGGAAAACTGGATCGGCAACGCTCGTTGGAAGTCTGTGCCCAATGTCATTCCGGCCACGGTAAGATGCGGACGCCTTCTTTTACGTTCCGTCCTGGCAAGTCACTTGAAGATTACATCGAGCTGGAAGAGTTCACTGAGCTGAATAAAATCGGCGTCCACAGCAACAACCAGCTGCCTCGACTAAGTAAGAGCGAGTGTTTCATCAAAGATGATTCAATGACCTGTGCCACCTGTCACGACCCTCATCAATTTGAACGAGGAAACACTCAGTTGTTTTCAGATCGTTGCATGAACTGCCACGAACCACAAACTTGTGGAATGGCGGAACAAGTGGGCGAAAGGATTTCGGAAAACTGTGTCGACTGTCACATGCCTAAAAGGCGAGACCTGGGTACTCCGCTGATTTCCGAAGCGGGTATCGTCTATCCATTGATGCGGGAACACTTCGTCACCATCTACCCCGAAGATTCTGAAAAGGTGCTGGAACAATGGGAGGCTGAGCCGAAGTTGCCCGAGTCCAAACCGGCTGCGAATTCTGAACAGTCATTTCTGGATTTGCTGGAATCGGTCGTCAGCAACCAGGAATAACAGTCGGCAATCAAGCGGCCGATTTTCCTGGGCGAGCAACCGCGATAGATTCGATCGCATCCTCGAACACAGATACAATTTTGGGGAACTGGCTCTGAAGCGAATAGTCTTCCAGCACACTGGATCGGCAATTCGCACTGAGTGAACGCCGAAGCTTATGATTCGTCAGAACTCGAATCAATGCGGCAGCCAACTCGTCGGGTCGCTGGGGCGGAACCAGCAAACCGTTGACTCCCCGTTCAACACATTCTGAAACGCCGCCTACGTTGGACGCGACTACCGGTGTGCCCACTGTCATGGACTCCAGAATCGTCAAGGGAAAACTTTCTTCGATTGAAGGCAAAGCAAACACATCAGAATGTGAAAGAATTTCCGAAACGTCAGTCCTTTTGCCTAAAAACTTCAGCCTGTCAAAGACACCAAGCACTCGGGCGCGCTGGCAAAATTCTTCTTTGCATTTCTCGTCAATCACAGGACCAACAAGCAGCACCTGGGTGGCGGGAACCCGCGCAACGATTCTGGGTAGCGCCTCAATGAGGTAGAGCAACCCTTTTCGGTTAGTCACTTCTCCGACAAATGCAATCAAGTTTGCCTGTGGGTCAATTTCCAACTTGCGGCAAAATTGCTCTCGATCACCCGGTGCAGAAT
>CAZOXC010000485.1:0-3510 GCA_964583205.1 uncultured Pirellulaceae bacterium
ATCCAGAACGGACTGGAGAAGGCGTCCGCTGAATTCAGCCCAACTCAGCTACGCTGCCGCCGATGTCGAACACCTGCACCCAATTTATTTGAAGCTTGCAGAGAAACTAAAAAGCCGTGACCGTTTGCATTGTCTGGCAGACGAAATGGCTGAAATGGAAAAAAAATGTCGGCAAGCCGAATCGGATGAGCGTTGGAAACGAGTATCCGGTATCAACGGCCTCAATCCTCGCGAGTTAGCCGTCCTGCGCTCTGTCTGGAGTTGGCGAGAAGAATATGCGGCCGAATTTGACAAACCCGCCAAACGCATTCTCCGCGATGATTTGATGGTCGAAGTCGCCAGACTAAGTTCCAAATCTGAGTCCAAAATCAAATCCATTCGCCAAATGACTCAGCCACGTTTCGATCGACACGTTCCGGCGATCGCCAGCCAAGTGGAAAAGGCGTTGAATCTAAGTGAATCGGAATTGCCCGACAGAATTGGGCGTTCGCGTAGCGCACATTATGGGCTGGCCGGACAGTTTCTGCACGTCATCCTGTCCTCGCTGTGCCGAAAGAATTCGATTTCACCAGCGCTGGTTGCCTCGGTCCAGGATATTAATGACTTGATCGAGTTCGTTGATAAACCGAAAAAGTCAAAGAAGGCGCCGAAACTCACCAAGGGTTGGCGAGGTGAAATGTTCGGCAACCGGCTCCAACAGGCACTGAATGGCGGGATCGGAATTCGAATCGTGAAAAAGAAAAACGAATTCGTTCCGATCATCGACGAAAGTTAGACGCGGTCTCGCGTTCTGAACCAGGTCAAAGAAGCAGACTTTCCAGCAACAAGCGAATCTTGCGCATTTCCGCCATGTGATCGATGCCCTCTTGAGGCGTGATGTGGACGCAAAGTGCCTGAGCATAATTGCGTTTACCCAGTTGATTAACCAACTTGCCATAATCAACAACGCCCTGACCGACTCGCACCTGAAGTTCATTTTCACTGGTGTCGCGCAGATAAATATGAATCGCGTACTGGACTAATTTGTCCAAGTCGCTTTCTTTGTGCGAACTTTGGTAAATGTAATGGCTGGGGTCATATCCGATCCCCAAACCATCAATATGGTTGCAAATCACTTGCACCGTATCCGGGTCACCAGAGAGTCGACCGTGTTCGCTCTTCATGCCGACACGAACGCCTTGCTTGGCGGCGATTTCAACCAGTCGCTTGAATTTTTCGACTTCCTCATTGAATGGAGTGCCAAGTTCAGCCGAAGGGACCACCAATGTGACTACCTGCGTCGCCTTGGCCAGCTTGCAACAAGCTTCGAATTGCTCAAAGTACGCTTCACCTTCGGCGGACAAGTCCACCAGGGTAAGAAGAAACGTCCAGTCGGCGAGTCGTTTGGCAGACACCGACAGCTTCATTAAAATTGTTGAGGATCAGCTGAGGATCCAGATGACCACCTTCCCGGATTTCAATCTCGACGGCGGTATATTCCAGATCAAACAGCTTTTCGATTGCATCGTCCAGGGACAAATCTGGAAAGCAAGTTGTCGAGGCGGCAACGTACACTCGAAGTGACTCCATTCAATAATTGAAAACGTTCTTACACTGGTAGCTTATTGGTACTTGCGCCCTTTGACAACACCAGTGATTTGCCCAAAAATCATTGATTATCGAGAGTTTGACTTCGACAAGTGTTCTCGAATACCGTCCAAATCAGATATGAATTAACGAGAGTCCGGCATGAATAAAAACACCTCTTTTCGCTCGGTACTGGCAGTCCTCGTCATGAGCTGCTTTACAATCAATTGCCCGCTTTTCGGCCAGCAGGGTGCAAGCGACACAACTCAACAAATCAGCGCTGAACAACAGGAGGCCTTTGATAAGTTCGAGGAACTCCTTACCGGGGCCAAACTGGTTGGCAGTTTCACCGTAACTGACACCGATGCTGATTCCGGAAAACTCACCGAAGAGACTTACTGGATCGAAGAAGTTTCCAAAATGGAGACAGGCGACAAATGGCTTTTCAAGGCGCGAATCAAGTACGCGGACTATGACTTCACATTGCCAATGCCTCTGGACGTCGAATGGGCGGGTGACACTCCAATCATCACACTGACTGAATTCAAAGTGGGAACTTTCGGAACGTTTAGTGCGCGAGTTCTTTTTTATGAAGGAAAATACGCCGGAACCTGGTCAGCCGGGAAGGATCACGGCGGTCACTTGTTTGGCAAAGTGGTTACCAAAAAAATGCAGGAAGCTGAAGGCTCCGATCAGGAAGGTAGCAGCAACAAAGAATCCAAAGACGATGACAATCGCTGACCCGCGCCGCTAGGAATTGTTGGCTTGCGTGAAAATTGCCGCTGCGACAAGTGCCGCGGTTTCGATTCGCAGGATCCTTGGTCCTAACGAAAACGGCACATACTGTCTGGTGGTGGCCAAAGCAATTTCGTCGTCGCTGAAGCCGCCTTCCGGACCGACCATCACAATCGCATCGGAGCTTAAAGGGAACCGATCGCTGCCAGTCGGCTTATTGCCGAGTGGCTCACCGTCCGCTCGGTCACCCAGGTAAGGGTGCAGGACCAGCCGCGTCTCGATGTGCTGATTGCCTTCGAGACACTGCTCAAACCTGCTCGGCGAATCGATGACCATCAATCTATTACGCCGACATTGCTTACTGGCTTCAATTACATAGCGGCGGAATTTTTCCACGTGTTGTTCACCCGGTTTGACCACCGAACGGTTGGAAACCAGCGGAATGAAGCGAGCGACACCGATTTCAGTCAACTTTTCGATCAACATTTTTTGACGATCGCCCTTGGGCAAGGCAGCGGCGATGGTCAGATCAATTTCCGGTTCCCGATTGGTAGCCAGTACCTGCGATACCTGGATCTCGACACGGCTATTGCCGATTTCAGAAATTGTGCCGCATATCTCGAATCCGACGTTGCCAAACACGGTAAGCTGGTCACCCACACTCAGCCGCATCACTTTCGAAATATGCTTCGCCTCCTGCCCGTCAATGACGATCAAGTCACCCGATTTCTGCTCACTGGACAATGCAGGACAGAAAAAGCGGTTTAAGCTGGAGGTCGGTTGTTGTGCCATCGATTTATTTGGACCTAGTCGCCGAGTGCCGGTTGACGTTACAATTCTAAACTAAAATCAAATTACCATTTGGTGTAAAAATATTCGGCCATACGCCTAAATTGATTTGCCACCTCACTCTCCTGACGATCTGGTAAGTGACATTGCGAATCTATGACGGTTGTGGACGGTGACAAAGAGCTTGCCATGACAACCACGGTTTACTTTGACCATCCTGACTACGAGGAATACTCGGTCGATCTCCGGGATCCTCGGATAGCGGCAGTTCTATCCTGGCTCTGGCCCGGTGCGGGCCATTTTTACCAACAGCGTTGGGCCAAGGGATTCATTTTCATGATTTGTATCATGGGAACGTTTCTGTATGGACTTGTAATCGGTCAAGGGCGTGTTTGCTATGCGTCGTTCGCCAAGCACGAT
>CAZOXC010000486.1:0-3506 GCA_964583205.1 uncultured Pirellulaceae bacterium
GTTTTTTGGCTTGTACACATTCGATAATTTGTTGCTGGATCGCGTTGTCGTCGGCATCCCCTCTCAACAAATCCCGCAGGTCGAATTCCTCGGTGGAGAACAGGCAGTTATGAAGTTTGCCCTCCGCCGTCATTCTGAGCCGATTACAGTTTGCACAAAAAGGTTCTGAAATCGAATTGATCAGACCGATCGTGCCATCCCGAAAACGATAGTCGCTGGCCGGTTGCGAGGCATCAACTCTGACAACAGGTTCCGCCACACCAAATTCGGCCACCAGAGTTTCCAGGATCTGCTTTCCGTTCAGCACCGAGTCATTGCGCCAATTCTGATCCCCATCGAGGGGCATAAATTCGATAAACCGCAGATGCAGATTGTGTTGAAAGCAAAAACTGGCCAGTTGAATTATCGAGGTCTTTGAAAGCAGGCTGACACCAACCGCATTGATACGAATGTTTTCGAATCCCGCCTGCTGAGCCGCGGCGATTCCTTGCAAAACATCTTTGAGATTGTCGCGTCGAGTGACCTCGCGATAGGTTGCCGGGTCAATACTGTCCAAGCTGATGTTGATTCGATCCAATCCAGCTTGTTTGAGTCTTTCCGCGTACTTCTCCAGCAGCACCGCGTTGCTGGTCAATGCAATTTCCGAGATCCCCTCGATCGACTTCAGTTCGCCAACCAACTGATCCAGATCCTTACGAACCAAAGGCTCGCCACCGGTTAAACGAATTTTGTCGACACCCAGTCGACTCATGATTCGGCAAGCTCGAGTAATTTCTTCAAACGCGAGGATCTCTTTTCGCGGCAAAAACTCAACCTGTTCGGGCATGCAATAGAAACAGCGTATATTGCAACGATCTGTAACGCTCACCCTTAAACTCGAGTGAATTCGGCCAAAAGTATCAACAAGACTCATTGATTTGGTTTCTATTCGCTGTCTCTACTTGCTGTCCGCTGGAGTTTTGATGCCGGGATGGATCCATTCTTCGGAACCGTCGGCCCAGATTTCCTGTTTCCAGATTGGAACCACTTTTTTCAGTGTATCGATCAGCCAACTAGCGGCCTCGAACGCCTCTTTGCGATGTCCGGAAGAAACCGCGACACCGACACTGGCCGCTCCCACGGGAACAGTTCCCACTCGGTGAACCATTGCGTACTCTTTCAAATTCCAACGTTTACTGGCTTCGATTCCAAGTTTCTCCATTTCCTTGACCGCCATCTTTTCGTAACACTCGTAGGCCAATTCGGTAGTTTCTCGACGAGCGGATTCCGGGTTCTCGGTCCAGCGTCGAGTCGTGCCAAGGAAGATCACGTTCGCGCCAGCATCATCATTGGAGACCCGCGCAGTCAATTCCGCGACATCAATTTCTTCTTCAGTGATCGAAACCAAGTGTTAACCTCCACTAACCGGTGGAATACAGCCTACTTCGCAGTTTTCGTAAAGGCGAGTCCCGTCAAAGGCATATTCCTGATCGACAGCGAACGTACAGCCGCCAATAACTCTTCCACCAAGGGATAGTTTTCCGCCAAATGACGTTTGACCTGGGAAACGGTTGCTTCCTCGGCCACTTCGATTTCCAATTCGCTTTCACCCACCAACTCCTTGACGGAAGCGAACAATACAAGCTTAACAATCATGTCACCATCAACTTTTCACTGCGCCGGTCGAATAACGATTCTAACTCCGGCAAAATTCCATAGGAAAGGGCCAGGATCTTAATTGGATGTATCGTCGGTTTGGTCGACCCCTGTTCCATCTGGATTTTACAAGTGCTGCACTCGGTTGTTCCAGCGACAAACTGGGGAGATCGGATTGAATTAATTAATCCCAGACCGGCTCGCAAACTTCGGCGATAATTTGCCTGCATCAGTCCGTAAGTCCCCGCCATTCCCGAACAGCCTTTATCGATGACTTCGGCACGCAAGCCGGGAATCAAGTTCAACAGGTCACATCCAGGGACCGATTGTCGCAGGACTCTTAGGTGACAGGGCAAATGGTAGCCAATTGAAACATTCACCGGCTGAAAATCCAGCTCCATCTGACCTTGTAAATGCAGGTTCCAGAGGAACGAAGTGACGTCCATGGTATTTTCAGAAACCAGCTTCGCATCGGTATCCTCCAACACATTCAAATACTCGTGTTGCAATGCCAATGCCGCCGAGGGCTCGGTGGCCACGATCGTGTAACCCAGTCGCACGTACTCTGCCAACATCTCGACGTTCCGGGAAGCAATCTTTTTGGCTCGATCCAACAAGCCCGCCGAGATCATGGACATTCCGGACAACAGTTGTTCATTGGGCACGAACACTTCAAAACCGTTGTGCTGCAAAACTTTGACGGTGGCACGCCCCAATTCCGGATCATTAAAGTTGGCGTAGGCATCGACAAAATAAAGCACCTTCCGACCCTCGTCTTTGGAGGCCGAGGTCAGATTGTTGCGATTGGCCCAGCGCATAAAAGAACGCTTGGCAAATCCAGGCAGTTTTCGGGCTTGCGCAACCCCCAAAAATTTCGAAAGCGCCCAACGCATAAATGAATTTCGAATCATCCAGTTGGTAATACCGGGCAAGCGAGCCGAAAAGTCATACAACAAGTCCAACCTGGTCATCAGCCACTGTGACATTTTCAAGCCGTTGACTGAAACGTACTGGGCTTTGGCTTCAACCATCAGCTTGGGAACATCAACATTGGCCGGACACTCCAGACGACACTGGTGACAATTCACGCAATGGTCGGCAAGCTCCTTGAATTCCTCGCTCTTCAAATGCGACTCATCCAAACTGCCGGACAGCACACCTCGCATCAGATTGGCTTTGGCTCGCGGCGAAGTTTCTTCTCTGGGCAACGCTCGAAATATCGGACACATTCGCTCGTCACTCTCAGTGGAACGACAGCGAGCGCAGCCGTTGCAATTCCGAGTCGCCAACATGATTTCGTCAGCGTCCCAGATCAACTGAGTCTCGGTGACCGAATTCTTTGGGTTCTTGCGCCGGGACTTTTTATCTTCTGTCTTGTCCTCGGTCTTCGATTCAACTGTTCCGTTTGTGCCCGTTCCGTTTGTGCCCGAACCATTTGTGCCCGAGCCATTTGCTCCCGAGCCATTCACAAACGTGCCGCCCACTCGAACCGGTCGCAATTGACCGATCAATTCCAGCCGCGGACGATCAACGATGATTCCCGGGCAAAGGATCCGCTTGGGATCGAAAACATTTTTGACTTCGTGAAACACATCGTAGAGACGACCATACTGGCGACGCAGCATTCCAGTACGCGAAATTCCGTCGCCATGGGATCCACTAACCGTGCCTCCCACATCAATGACCCGGCCGCACAAGTCATTGCTCACCGAGACAATTTTTTTGATGTGATCGGCATTGGACAGGTCCAGCAAGGGATAAATTCGCAAATTCCCTTGACCAAAATGAGTGAACGTGGAAACAGTCACCTCGTGCTGATTCATCAACGACTGAGTTTCCATCAACAATTCTGGAAGCTTGGACGGTGGCAC
>CAZOXC010000487.1:0-3499 GCA_964583205.1 uncultured Pirellulaceae bacterium
ATCCTGGGTGATGACGAGTAATTCAATCGAAGATGCGATTTGAATAATTGTCCAGCCGCGGTACATTTGAGTATCGCGGCTGTTTTTTTGTTAAACCTTTTGATAGTCCTGCCATGAAAAAACTAGTTCTGATCTTTATCGCTTTATGTTGTGTGGGATTAGGCGTTGCCTTGACGATCTCCATGATGAAATTCCAGGACCGGATCGTGCAAGATGATTCTGAAAATCAGGATGATGGTTTGCTGAAAACGTCCGGGCAATTTAAGGACAAACTGGCTGAAATTAAAATCAAGCGTGATCGGGCGGAAACGCAAATCGAACGACTTTCCAATCGCCAAAAAGAAGCACTCAAAAAACTCCGCGATAAAGGCATTTCCAAGTCCAGTGACATTCAATCAGATGACCGTGAATCTCGTTTGTTATTAGCTGAACTGGAAGATCTGGTCGAAAAAGTTGACAAGCTGAAAAAAGATATCGTGATCTACGATGATGCGATCGTCAGTATTGAGGCCATCTTGCGAGACTTTGATCGTGACCTGGTCATGTCTGATTCAGGAATCAACGAAGAGCAACTCAAACAACTTCGCACGATTGTTTACCAGGTTGAAGATGAGCTGGAATCTGAAAAATCGTTGGTAGATGAATTGACATCAGACGATCTGGTCGCCGATCTATTGTCAGAATTGGAAGACGACGAAGAAGCCAACGACTAACAAGACAGCCACCAGGCGGATGTGGTCTGATCGACATGCTCAAGCTTGAGGTGGCTGAGATCAATGCTCGAACCTGTCTTGGCGGCTATCGCTCAAAAATGTCTTCGATCAAATCTTCTCGAGGGTTACCGGTTGGCGATTTACGCTCGGCGGTTTCCTCTTCCCAGAGTTCGCGTGCAGTATCCGAATCGAACCGGATGCGATGCCCTTCTTTAAGTGCATCCTGGATCCAGTCTCGAGCCACCGGTATGTCGCCGTATTCTGCCTCGAATTCGATGACTCGGCGGTACAACCGAGGACGGCTGTCTTGCAGCCAGGCTGAATCTGGATCAGTCGGATCGGGTTTGCGGAGAAGTTCTTTATAGGCGTCAATCGCATCGACTCGCTCGTCGTTCTCCCATAACTTGTCGGCCGCCGCCAATGCTTTATTGGGATTCTGACGCATCACTCCCTGATAACCAAAATAAAGAAACGCGCCGATCAGCAATACTGCCAGTAGCACTCCCGTACCACCTCGTTTTGACCCGAACAGCATTTGCAAACTGATTATCAGATGCATGACTTCATGCATATTGAGCGATTGCCCGTGGTGGCGACTCTTCGGGCTATAACCGGCGTATCGAAATTTGACCATCAAATAGAGATCGGTTGGGTAGGGTGGTTCGAATTGAATAAGTTCGCCATCTCGTTGGCTGCCATATCATACAAGTATGTCAGCCCACAATCAAAAAAACAGGCCAACTCGAACGAGTTGGCCTGTTGGACTTTTTCGTTATCCAGATGATGGATTACGTGTCATCCGGATTTGGTGGAGAAGCAACTTCAGCTTCTGGCGAAGGAACTACAACTTCGCCACTGGGAACCATGGTGCCGTCAACGGTACCTTGAATGACGGTTCCAGAGCAACCATCGCAACCTGAAACAACACCACCGGAGTAGTAGACGTTTCCGCCATAGCTGTTGCCATAGGAGACGTTACCGCCACAACCGCAGTTGTTGTTGTAAGTTGGCATTCCGTACGACTGAACTCCGTACGATTGAACCCCGTAAGACTGAGTTCCGCATGAATTGCAGCCACTGTTGTAAACAGGGTAGCTATTGGTGTAGCCCGAGTTGCATGAACCACAGCTTGAACCAACAGTTGAAACGTAGCCGGTTGAACCGTAGCTAACTGGAGCAGATGCATAGCTGTTGCAACCGCAAGAAGAAGTTGGAGCGGCAGTCGAAACATAACCTGTTGAAACAGGAGCCGAGCTCACATAGCTGCTTCCGCAACCAGTATTACAGCCCGTATTGCAACCGGTGCTGCAAGTATTACATCCGCTGTAAGTTGGTTGGTAAGAAGGCTGGTAAGAAACGTAGCTGTTTCCGCAGCTGCTGCCACAGTTGCTGTAGCTGTTGCCGCAACCTTGGTTGTTCCAGCGACGCAGTACCATGGGACGACGAACTGAGAAGTTGTTGCAACCGCTTTGGCATCCTGTGTTGCAGGAAGTGTAGCCAGTGTTGCAGCATTGTGCTGAAGATTGATTGGCAAAAACGAAACAGACCAAACCGAATGCCAACATTCCGGCGAGGCTCAACATACCTGTACGAATCATCGTACGCTCCTTAGAAAGAGAAAAGTTTTAAAAGCAAACTTAAGAGACCAACGGGTCTTTAATCCTTTATTTGCAGGTTTGTTTTCAGAATGAAAAACGTTTGGAACGAACCTGTGTTTTGACTCCTGATGATCACGAATTCCAAATGCGAATCCGCCCAATAAACTGAACGTAAACGTGATCGATTCAAGAAATTAGAACGGTCTAAAAAATGAGGGTCAAGTAGGTTGGGTAAGCGAATATCGCACAATTCTGTGAAAATACCCTTACTGTCACCAACCCGCTAAACAGGGGTATCCCAAGCACCATTTTTGCCCCCCAAACAGTCGCCAGTACGAAAAAACCCGCCCAACTAACAGATGGGCGGGTTTGTGTTTTTCAGTACTCGTTTATCGAAGCGAATCGACTAGCGACAGCGGCGTCCCAGGAATACACGAGGCGGGCAGCGTCGCATGATTACTGGCCGGCGATTGCAGCTATTGCAATTGTTTTGTGGTGCGCAATACGAGGTTCCAACGTAAGTGCTGCCACAACTTGGAGTTGCGTAGCCGGTTACCACTTGATTGCAGTTTCCACAGCCAGAACTCACATATCCGGATGAAGGTGCAGCGTATCCAACTGAAGGTGCAACGTATGAAGTTCCACATCCACAGTCACCTGATACTGCATGCTGAGAATGGATGATCTGTCCGTTGCCATGGATCATTTGACCTTCTGCCATTGGGGCTGGAGGCATGTTCATTTCAGGCTGCGGGCTAATGATGGCTGCCGCAGAAGGACCATCTTGCATTTGAGAAACAGGAATATCGCTTGGCGAAGACTCAACAACGCTTTCCTGAGTACCAGTCAAAACTGAATTCGATTGGGTTACAGTTTCAACTGCTGATTCTTGAGCAACAGCAAATTGTGCGAATGCCAGGGCGACGACTAGTGCCAGAATTTTTTGGGTCATTATCTGCTCCAGTAAGAGTAATTAGAGTGTCTTGGAAATTTGATTAAGCCGCTAGTTTATCCCTGTCTGCCAGGTGTGAAAACCAAAAAAAGCTCTTTTGTTACAAATTTGCCCGATCAATTCGCTGGCCAAATTTCTTGTGTTTTCGGCAAAATTTTCGCTGAATTCAGTCACCTGGATCGACTCGATCCCGCTTGGAATCACTGTCAAGACATTTGACCCCCATATTACGGTGG
>CAZOXC010000488.1:0-3497 GCA_964583205.1 uncultured Pirellulaceae bacterium
GCCATCATCGCGGCCGCCGCAAATCGATCGGACATTCGAGGCGCAAGTTGATATACGCCATCGCCGCCTGCCGAGTACCCCATCAAGAATACGCGATTCGGATCGACATCACCGGCCAGAACAAAGTTCTCGATAATTCGATCGAAGAACTTGTCGATATGGTCGCGGTGCCAAAGATTCCAGGTGTCTGTGGGTGCCCGAGGCGCCAAATAGATTCCCTCTTCCGGCTCATAAAGCCCAATCTGGTTTTGCCACTGCCGATCGTTGACTCGAGCCGGAGCACCTCCGCCACCATGCATTGAAATATACAGCGAGTGCCCCGCGGACGGCTTGTCGCCGAACGTGCGGTAGTCGTACTTCATTGTGTGCTCGCCGATGACAATCTGCTTGGCATCCAACTCGCTTTGACGTTCTTTCAGGTGACTTGAACTGCCGGTTTCCCAGATCTTGTCCAAAGCCCTGGCCGCGTCCTCTTTAGAAAGAGCTTCCCGGGCAAATGTCTGCTCGCCAAGTGTTGCCAGATCAAAATCAGTCGACTCGAGTGCCTGAGACAGCTGCTCAAGTACATCCTGGTTTTCCTGAGTCAATTTGAACTTAAACAACTCACTCGATGTGCCAGTTTCAAACGAGCGAATATGATTGGAACCACCGGCTGTGAAACTCACCTCAAAATTCCGGCCCTGGTCCAGAACAACTTCCAGATGATCGTTGGAATCGAATCCCTCGTCATTCGTTTTGCCGGTAAAGACCGGCTGGCCGTCCTGATCAGAGATTGTGATTTCAATCGACACTCGCTCGCCACTATAGGGTTCGTAAACCATGAATCGGGCGACGACCTTGCCTTCCGGCACCGTTGAATTATCGGCGGTATACCGATCGGTCACGTTCACGGACCACACCGGATCAAAATCCCGGTTGAAAACCAGCGGAAATTTCACGGGAGTTTTTTTATAGCTCACGGCGTAGATTGCGTACATTCTTTCATCACGCTTTGCCCCACTGGCTCTGCCAACGAACCAGCCTTTGTTGAGGTCATCACCCGCCGGTTCGGCAGCACCCGTGAACTTCCACTCGCCATCCCAAACTTCGACCCAGGAGTGATTGCCGCTGTTGTCCGACCACCGAGGCGTACCCACAAAGCGAGCCGGAACGCCCACAGCACGACAGGCGTCAATCAACAGAATCGACAGTCCGGTACAGGAAGCCGTACCTTCTTCGATTGATTCCAAGGGGCCCTGATCGGCTCTTTTGCGCTTGGCCGAATACTTGACTTTCAGTTCTGGAAAGATTTTCTGATTGAGTATTACGGCAGCTTGCGAGGCCGATTTGCAATCCTGTACCAAAGGCAAAAACCGTTCTCGAAAATCGGCTCGCCATTTTTCCCGACGTTCACTGACATTCGCATAAGGCAAAATATAGTTCAGAAACATCTCTTCAGAAACGGACTCGCTCCAGGCAGACTCCTGCCAGGCTTCGTAGGCGCCGTTCACATGCTCCAGCAAAAAAGCCTGATCAAGTTTCCTGGCATCCGACTTGGGCATGTAAGCCAACAGGAAATTCATGCCGGCTTTTCGATTGTCTTCAATCTGATTCAAGGCCGACTCTAACTCCGACCGATTGTCGGCGGCTGCAGACAAAGTCTGTTCCACAAGCTGGTCGAGAACATTCGTTTGTTCCTGGCCGGAAACCTGAAGTGGGTTCAGGGTAATGACCACAGTTACCGTCAACGTGACTAAAAACGAAAAGTATTTCATTGGATGTACTCGAAAGAAAACAAACCAGCGATGGTCACAACCAACCACTGATGGGTTACAAGTATTTTTGACAGGCGGCGACCGCCAACTCGTCACATCGATCGTTTTCTGGATGACCGCTATGTCCGGCGACGCGAGTGTATTTTACTTTATGACGAGCCAATTGTTCATCGAGGGCTTGCCAAAGTTCGACATTTTTCACCGGAACCAGCTTGGATTTCTCTTTGCGTTTCCAGCCATTCTGCTTCCACTTGACCATCCACTCCGAGATCCCCTTGCCAACATAAACGCTGTCCGTGAACAGTTCGACAGAGCAAGAGCGTTTCAAGGTCGACAGACCCTCGACAACGGCCTGTAATTCCATCCGGTTGTTGGTCGTCTCCGGAACCCCACCAGATTTTTCGGTCTCTTTGCCCGTGGGAAGGTGCCGCAGAATGAATCCCCAGCCGCCGGGACCAGGGTTTCCGCTACAAGCTCCATCTGTGAAAAGATGAATCTCGATTTCGTTTGCCATACCGCTTAGTCCGTCTCAAGATTGGTCAAAGAATCGTTCACGGTTATAGATGGATCCACCGACAACTGGTCGACTCGTACATCGTCAGTGGAACCATTATTAACGCTGACATTCTCCAAAGATCCTGTGTTGCTGACAATGCCCGGCTCGCTCCCGAACTCAAGACCAATCCGCTTGCTCTCGAAAGCCGCTGGTCGCGGTACGTATTTGCGAGGCAAGGCAACTCGGAATGTACTTCCTTTACCAACCACACTCTCAACAGTCACCGAACCGCCCATCAGAATGCAAAGTTCTTTCACGATGGATAAACCAAGCCCGGTACCCTCGTGCTGCCGAGTCAACAAATTGGAGCCCGCAGCGAGCGTACCCTGCCTGAATTTTTCGAAAATAATCTGCTGATCCGATTCCGAAATCCCGACGCCCGTATCCTCGACCTCGATCGCAAACCAGCCGGGATCTGTATTGGCAATCGAAACTTTGACTCGACCGCCTTCCGGAGTGAACTTGATCGCATTGGACATCAAGTTCGTAAATATCTGACGGATCTTGACCGGGTCCTGGCCGATTTTTTCAAACCCTGGTTCAATCTCCAAAAGCAAATCAATTCGTTTGTCGCTGGCCATTTTGCCAATCATGGCCCGCACATCTTCAGCGACCTGCACCAGTTGAAATTCGGTAGCGGTGACATCCGTTTTACCAGCTTCTAACTTGGCCAAATCAAGAATATCGTTGATCAAGTCCAACAGTGACTTGCCGGATTTCTGGATATTCCGAGCAAACCCGCGCTGCTTGTCATTCAAATCATCTACGTCCGCCAGCACCTCGGAAAAACCGATGATGCTGTTCAACGGTGTCCGCAATTCATGACTCATGTTATGCAGGAAGTCACTCTTAATCTGGTTCAGCTCATACAGCTTCATCGCCAACTGTGCTTGCTCGTTACCTTGACGTTCAAGATCATCATTGGCCGATTGCAGCGCCGATTGCGCATCAGAAATATAGCGTAACATCCGGTTGAACGATTTAGACAACTGCTCAAACTCGTCACCGGTATTCAAAGCCGTACGCACTTTCAAGTTACCCTGGCTGACCTCTTCACTGACGCTTCTCAAGTGCTGCAGCGGTTTGACGATCACATAACGCATGATCACATACAAAGCACCGGTCGACAAAAACGCTGTGCTAATTGCCGTCGCCAACCGGATCGCGCGCTTATTGTTGATAGCCTA
>CAZOXC010000489.1:0-3496 GCA_964583205.1 uncultured Pirellulaceae bacterium
GTATCGCAAGTACTCGATCAATCGAGAATCGCCAGCGATAAAGCCGCCCGCGCTGCCAAACGACTTGCTCAGAGTGCCCATCCAGACTTCAACATCTTTTCGGCCGACGCCAAACAGTTCGGCGGTTCCTCGACCGGTTTCACCCAGGGTTCCGATGGAATGTGCCTCGTCGACAAACAGCCAGACTTTATGTTTATTTTTGACAGCGACAAACTTGTCAAGTTCCGGCGAGTCCCCGTCCATACTGTAGAGACCCTCGATCGCCACCAGAACTCGGCGATACTGGTGGCGGATCTGGCTGAGTACCTCATCCAGTTGTTGCCAGTTGTTGTGTTCGAAACCTCGCCGCCGAGCGCCCGACAATTCCGCGCCCTGCACGATACTGTTGTGAGCCAGCGAGTCATGTAGAACCAGGTCGCCGGCTCCAACCAGGTGGCCGATGACACTTTCGTTGGTTGCGTGTCCGCCCGCCATGACCACCGAATCATCGGTACCGAGGAAGGCGGCCATTTCAGTTTCAAGTTGCTTGTGAACGGTTTTCTCGCCAGAAACCAAACGGCTGGCCGATGCGCTGGTACCGAATTCCTCGATGGCAAGCTTGGCCGCGTCAGACACTTCCGGGTGCCCGGACAGGCCTACGTAGTTGTAGCTGGAGAACGAGATCAAATCCCGGCCATCGATCCGGGTCGTGTCGGCGATAACCCCTTCGTGTGCCAGGAAAAACGGATTGCGAACGCCAGTCGACTCAAGCACCGAGCGGAGCTGTTGCACTCGAATAAACTCCGGCATCTGGTCGATCTTGTAAAAAGATTCCGGAATTGGGCCGGCCTGACGTTGGCTGACTTCAGGTTCGTTGACTTCCAGATTGATTGGTGTGTCACCGATGTAGCTCTTGATCGCCGAAGCAACTTCGCCGACCGTTTCGATTTCCTGGAGAACATCATCGGGGAAGCGTCCGCCAAACTGATCTTCCAACAGGTTGGCGATTTGCAAACGTTCCAGCGAATCGAGGCCCAGGTCGACAACGATATTCGTTTCGGCGCCAATCTCTTTGGCGCGTTCTTTGGCGACCTGTTTGACATGATGAATGACCACCTGCAACAACTTGTCATCCACCGGCGGCAGTTCTTCGCGGACGGTTGATTTGGCCTGCTGTTCCTCCTGGGATTCCCAGGACAACCATTGGTCGACGATCAGCAGTCGTTTATTCAAGTAATCATCGCGGCAGGTTCTCCGCTGAATTTTGCCACTGGAAGTTTTCGGAATCGAGCCCGCTCGTACAAGTACAACTCCGTCCGGGGGCAATTCATGTTCTTCAGTCACGTTGGCGCGGATTTGTTGAATCACCTGTTGCCAGTCCGTCTGGACTCGTTGGCGATCGACTTCGCAAACGACAATCAGTCGCTCGCGCTCCCAGCTTTCGATGGCAAAGGCGGCAGCGCCGGCTTCCCGTAGTCGTTCACTGGATTGTTCGACGGTCGCCTCGATATCCTGTGGATATCGATTGACACCGCGAATGACAATGATGTCTTTCAGTCGACCTGTGATGAAGAGTTCGCCTTGGTCAAAGAAGCCCAGGTCACCTGATCTCAGGTAGTAGTTGTCTTCTTCACCGGCCAGCGTTGCTTTGAAGGTCTGCTCTGACTCTTCTTCTTTGTTCCAGTATCCAAGTCCAACACTGGCCGACTGGATCCAGATTTCACCGATTTGATCTTCGGCGAGCTGCTTGCGCGTCTCGGGGTGAACGACGATCACATTTTCACCCGTCATGGGTCGACCGCAACCAATCAGAAGCTTGGCATTTTTCGCATCTTCACTGACTGGAACGACTTTATTTTCAACCAACAGGTTTTTGTCGAAAGCGCGAACCGTGGGCGGCTTGGTGACTTCAGCTCCAGTGACCAGCAAAGTGGTTTCTGCCATTCCATAACAAGGATAATGCGAGATCGGCTGGAATCCGAATTTTTCGAACTTGCGAGTAAACGCAGAGATGGTGTCGGCGCGAATTGGTTCGGCACCATTGAAAGCCACTCGCCAACTGGAGAGATCGAGGCCTTCACAATCGGCGTCGTCGATTCGATTAACGCACAGAGAATATGCGAAATTAGGACCGCCGGAAATCGATGCGCGGAATTTGGAAATCGCCCGCAGCCAACGAATTGGCTTGGTCAAAAAATGGACCGGCGAGAGAATGGTGGTTGTAGCGCCTCGCGAAAGCGAGACCAACAGGCCACCGATCAAGCCCATATCATGATAGGGTGGCAACCAGGTCAGGCCTTGTTCGAACAAACTGACCTGAAACCCTTCGGCGATGTAACCGAAGTTGGCCATTAGATTTTCCTGGGTCAGGACAACGCCTTTGGGCGAGCCGGTGGAACCGGAAGTGTACTGCAGCAGGCCGATATCCTGAGGCGAAAGATCGGGTGACACCCAGTCTCCAGCCAGCTCGATCGGAACTTCTTCAGTGGCCAGCCAGGGAATGTTCTGCAGGCTGGCGCAACCATCGATCATACCGTGACGTCGTTTGAGTACTTCGGCTGAGGTCAGCGCGATGGCTGCGTTGCAATCATCGGCGATGGCATTGATTCGGCCCATGCGACGGTTGCGTCGAGGTGGATATGCGGGAACCGGAATCACCTTGGCATAATGACAGGCGAAAAACGCAACCATGAAGTCCAGCGTATTCTGGTACATCATGATGGCTCGTTGCCCTGGAACGACCTGCGAAGCAATCTTGGCTGCAACGGCGCGCACCCGCTCGTCAAAATTACGATAGGAAACGCTGACCACATCGTCGTCTCCATCGACGATCATGTGATAAACCGTTTTCTCCGGTGACGCCGAACACCAGTACCTGAGCAAGTCAACCAGGTGGGTTTCGGGTGGGGAGTACTTATATTTCTTATCTGCCTGATTCACGCTGTTGGTACCTAAGCCTCAGTTGTTGTGTCCAAAATTGGGAAGTCCCATTTACTGAACGCAAAGTATGGTGCTGAACGCAAAGTATCTGGTTCAATGGAATCCCCAACGGTTGCCGGCCATAGCCGGCAGGGACCGATTCAGACTCCGTTGCTTTAACTCGCTATTCTATCTCGATTTACCGTTTTCGTCACCGACCGAAATCCGTTTGGAGTCGACGAAACCTGCCCTGTTTGGATATAAGGGCGGATTGCATAATGAATAAGCTCTAAATACCGCAATATTGTCTGCCCATTTAACCCAACTAATAATTGACGATTCTATGGAAACTCACAAACTGGTAATGCCCGAACACTTGAACCACTACGGATTTTTGTTTGGAGGTTACATGTTGATGTGGGTGGACGAAATCGCCTGGGTCGCCGCCAGCCTGGACTATCCAGACTACAATTTCGTGACCATCGCCATGGATCGGATCGAGTTTAACAAAAGCGTACGAGAAGGCTCGATCCTCTCATTCCGAACTGAAAAAGTGCGTGTGGGCCGCACATCGGTCAATTATCTGGTCGAGGTATTC
>CAZOXC010000490.1:0-3493 GCA_964583205.1 uncultured Pirellulaceae bacterium
GGATCAGGGTTCGGTTTCTCCCGAGTGTTCCTTGTGCAGTCAGCCCACGGACGAGTGCGCCGATTTGAAAAAAGAGATTAAACGCCGCCAGGCCGAGCGAGCGATGCAGGAACAGGGCTCGGATTCGTAAGTTCAGTACTTGTTCGGTGACGCGGCAGCGATTCAAATTCGGCATCCAATCATTGGCAATCCGGTTGTGTTGTTTCCCATCGGAAACATTCGTCGTTGGAAATCTGTCCGTTTTTAATCGTCCGTCTAAAATTAAGGAACACGAAGTGAAAAAATCGATCCCGATGTTGTGCTGCCTGTTAACGATTTGCTTGATGATTTCCAGCGGGCGCAGTTTGTCAGCTCAGGAAGAATCTAAACTGGAATTGCCGGAGACGGATATCTTCTTGTTTGAAATTCAGTCTGATGGCGACAAAATTACACTTGGGCAAATCGGCAATATCACTGACCGACCCGGATACGACAATCAGCCCTGGTTTACACCTGAAAGCAAGTCAATTCTGTTTACCGCCAATGGTCAGCCAGATCGAACGGATGTTTTCGAGTACTTCATTGAGTCCAGATCTACTCAGCAAGTTACCGACACGCCGAATCAGGAGTACTCTCCGCAAATGTCGCCTGACAACAAAACGTTGTCGTTCGTGACTGACGGCGCAACCGCCAACCAAAGCATCTGGTCGGCTGATCGAGACGATATCAGTAAGGAGTCCTGGTTGTTGGCCCAGCAAGGCGAACGTGAACCGGTGGGGTACTACGCTTGGAATCATGAAACCGGATATATTTTGTATTGGTCCAGGTATGGATTCAATATTCGCCTGGTTCACGAAGAACAGAAACTTTCGCACTACATCGCAGGTGATACTCCGCCGGCTTCTCCCTGGATTATCCCCGAAACCACAAAGTTCAGTTTTGTTCATCAGCAAGGTAACGAGCAGGTTTGGATCAAGGAGTTGGACCCGGAAACGCTGGCCATTCGACCATTGGTCGCAATCAATGGCGCGAATCGAAACTACGGCTGGGCTCCGGATCAATCGATTTACATGATTCAAGACGACGAGTTATTTCGCTGGAACGGGTATCCCGCTGATCGAGATGCCGGGTGGGCTTCAATTGCCAACCTGGACGAGTTCGGAATAAGCGGCAGTAGTCGAGTCAACGTTAGCCCCGACGGTAAGATGATCGCAATCGTTGGCGTTGCCAAGTAGTTGCTCTCAGTCATCGTACTTTGACGGGATTTCAAACAGGAATTGGTTGATCTCTGGATCCAGCTCGATTTCTGTGAACACAAAAAACCTGATTAGCTTCTTTTCGCCGTCTTGCAGGATTGTGTCGCGAATTTCGAGTGGCAGTTGAAGGTCTTCATGTTGGCTGAATTCAAATGTGGCCACGCCACGCGGTGACTCGTCAAAATCGAAATAGTATTCGACTCGAACCGGCAGATTCGTTTCTTGGTGGAAAAACCGAATCGATTTGTGGCCATGGACATGCGTGAACTTCAATTTCCAGAATTTGTCATCTTCGATCGTCGATTCACCAGCGAATTCTATCTTGTTGCGATCCTGCCAGCTCAAAATTGAACCGGGCCAGGGAACAATGTCAGAAGGAAAAAGTGCTTGTTCGGTAAACGAGACTGCCTCACCATTACTGAGATGCCAACTGGATTTTCCGTTATTGAAATGATCGTAGGTAAAGTGACCGGAAACCATTGCATTGTGTTGCTTGTAGCCGGAGATGGTGAGCGTTGATTTGCGAATCGAATCGTTATCGGTTCCGCTTTCTCGCAGCGTGAGCAAATGGTTTCCCTTAACGACCAAATCTCTGGCTTGTTCCAACTTGGTTCCGCCGACCGCCGCAATGCAGTCTTGCAGAATTTCCGTAGAACGTGTGTCGGCACCAGCCTTAAAATCCTCGCTGTGCTCTGTAGCCATTTCGCTTTCCTGAGCCATGCAGTGGAAAGACTGTGCGACGTTTAGTAGTAACAGACAGAACGCAATTCGCATCATGAGTTTCAATTCCAACTGAGACAGCAATCCATGAATGTCAGGCTACCAATGTTGACATGATTGGATTTAAACTTCGGTGACCGAAATTTGTCCACCAAAACAAACTTCGACATCGTGATCGGCAATTCGAGGTCGATCGTGGTAGTCGTTGTTCATGAAGTAAATTTCATTTTCAAGCCGATAGCTGGCGGGGACTCCGGAAGGATCGAGTGCACAGGTCACGACATTGGGAACATTGATTCTGTGTTCCGGCAACGGCATTGGCAAGTTGATGTTCCAGAATTTCTGCGACTGTGGCTTGCGCTGGAGATACTGTGCCAATAGTTCTTTTGCGAGTTTCGCTGACCAGTCCCAGTCAGATTGTGACTTGTCCAGGTGATATTGAGATAGGGCGATTGCGTTTTGGCCCAGCCAGGTTGCTTCTCGCGCTGCGGCGACGGTTCCCGACAGGAAGACGTCGTTGCCCAGGTTGCTGCCCTGGTTGATCCCGGAAAGCACCCAGTCTACTTCGCCAACTAATTCGGCCATGGCAAGTCGAACGCAATCGGCTGGAGTGCCGTCAACCGAGAACCGTCGAGGCCCATGTTCGCGGGTTTCCAACGGACCAGTGAAGGTGATTTGATGCCCACAACCGGAACAGTGATGTTTGGGGGCGACGACAAAAATTTCGCCAAACTCTTTCGCGACACCTTCCAGTGTCGCCAGTCCGGGCGCATCGATACCGTCATCGTTAGTTAGGAGAATCTTCATGATTTGCGGCAAATATCCTGTAATTGAATTCAATGATTATCGATGATCTGTAGGGTTGGGCAAGTCAAAATTAAGTGCAAGTCGCGATTGACCGCAAGCTGGGCGAAATTAGAATCGAGTAAATGAAAACTACTAATGGAGTTCAAATGGTTCGTTTTTCAGTTCTGATGTTGGTGCTGGTGGGGTTGCTTGGCCTGAATTGGTCGCAGCAGGAAGTTCAGCAGGAAGTTCAGCAGGAGACGGTTGAGTTCGAAGAGAGATTCAACAAGAGTTATCTCGAAAAAGCCCCCATGCTGAATGCCGAGTTTTCTGGACTCAAAGGATTCGATCAAGCCGGCGAGCCTTGGGAGATCGAGTCGACTCGGGGCAAATATTCGGTATACGTTTTCGGCTGCCTCACATGACCGCCTTTCCTGCGAAACTTCTCCGGTCTGGAGACAGTCTATCTGGATTACAAAGACGACGTCAATTTTTTCTACGTTTACAAAAGTCTGGCGCATCCTGAGATCAATAATTTTGTCGCGCCAGTGAATATTAAGGAACGGTTGCAGCATATTGCTGAAGCGAAACGCTTGAGCGGTTCAGAAATTCCCTGGTTGTGTGAAACGATGGAAGGCGAGTTGGCGACTGCTTTTGGCAAGTCACCTAATGGGGAGTACGTGCTTGACCCGGACGGTAGGGTGATTCGAAAACGTTATGGGAGTAATTCGACGGAGCTGAGAGGAGAGCTG
>CAZOXC010000491.1:0-3484 GCA_964583205.1 uncultured Pirellulaceae bacterium
GGTCTCTTGGTAAACGTCCTTCCGACCGGCATGCGTTTCGGCAGGAATTGGCTTCTGGAACCAAACAACGGGAGCTGGAGCAACGCTATTCGAAAACACTGGACAACCTTCGCATACTGGCAGAACAATTAAACGATAGCTCGAGTAAATCCTGGCAGAAACCGATTACAGTCGTCTCGGGTCTACCAAGAACTGGAACATCGATGATGATGCAAATGCTGGCAGCCGGCGGTTGCCCGGTGTTACAGGACGATCATCGTCCGGCTGACCATTCCAATCCGAAGGGATACCTGGAACTCGAAGCAGCAAAGGCGATGGGAGTTTCCGGAAAGTGCCAATGGCTGTTAAATGCGCCCGGGAAAGCCTTTAAGTTGGTGGCTCAATTGTTGCCACGATTGGTGTTCAATATTCAGCCAGGGGACGAACAGCGCACTGAGTTGGCTTACCGAATTATTTTGATGCATCGTCCTTTGGACGAAGTGCTGGCCTCGCAAGAAAAAATGCTTGAGCGATTGGGAAAGACGACGGTGAAAATTGATCAGGCCGGACTAACCAGAGCCTATCTGTCCCAGCTGACCTCTGTCAACGAAACACTGTCGTCGTGGGCAAATGAATTCACTGGCCGAGTGAGTGTGTTAACGGTCGAATATGCCGAGGCATTGCGGTCACCCATGGAGACAGCCAAAGCAGTCAATCGATTTCTTGGACATACGTTCGATGAAGAAAACATGGCGAAAGCCGTCGATGGTTCTCTTCGAAACGAGTTCAGTTGCAACCCAACCTCGTTACAAAAAGCATCGTAACGCCCACTCCGGTTCAGCGCGAATTCAAACCGCTTAATTGTTATTCGCCGTCGCAATCCAACACGAATTTGCGCAACGTGGATTCTCCAGCCACAACCCGTTGTTGTCCCGACCAGGGCAGTCTAAGTCAATGCTCTTGAGTGATGACAACAAACAACAAAAAAGCCAACAAAGTTGCAACCCAAGCCCAGAATTTTGAGAAACGGGCGCATGCAACACTTGCTGTTAAAAACGCAGGTATGCAAATAAGCGGAATCCAATTCCTTGAAAACAGGCTGGAGGTTCAGGCGAAGCGCCCAACTGAGTTTCAAAACGGTAGGCAGCAAAGTCACTCCACAAGTCCATGTCAAGTGCAAAAACGATGAATACAGCCCCAAGTCCATTCAGGACAATAAAAGGCACTCTCACCCACCAGTCTTTTTTGGCGAGCAGCAACAGTCACGTCGCTTGGATTCTCCGGTGATTTGTATGGGTTACTGTCCATTGCATGTCTTGCTTTGTCATCGGAAGGGTATGTCGGATAGCGTTCGTGATCACCAAGCTGGAACCAGTTCATCGAATTGTTATGCGTCGGATTGGTTTTTGACCTGTTTAAGCACAAGTGGCGAATGGTCATTGACGGCAGCTAACAATGGTTGACCGAAAACTGAAATAGTACGGTCGGTCTCGGCGACTATTCCGCATTTTAGATCATTAGCAATCAAATAACATGGGTCAGCGTTCGGGAGAAGGGCTATCGGCCATTCGTCGAAGTGATTGGGTGTTTTGGACAGCTCCAGTCGATACCAAGGATGATTGATGTTCTCTAACACATACCAGCAGGCAGGTTGTTCAATAGATTTTAGTGCGGCCAGGCATTTCGAATGAAGATCGCTGGCAAATTGGTTCAGGTTTGGCGAATTCGTTTCAGCATGACGAACGTCCCAAGTGGTGAATGGTCGAGGCAATTGAAGCGCGGTGCCGCTAAAGAACGTGCCAAAGAAACTTTCTGATATTGCCTCAAACTCTTGAGGATCCGTGATCTCGTGCCAACCGATGCTCTCGAAGAACTGTCGTTCACGCTCTCGGCGTTCCACGGACTCGAACTGATGCATCGTCTACGTTCATATATCGAAGTTATCTTTCGCCACCAGAGGCATAACGCCGGGTTCACCGGCCCGAGACTCCGTGTGCAACTAATTGTTAGCCACAGCTTTGAGTTGCACCTGACCTGGATTTCGGTTGGTGCGCGAACAGCCAGAATCCAACAGCGGCAATCAGTGCAGACACAATCATACAAAATGAAATTTCGCGAGTAAATTGGCGTCGCGAATACCAACGCCATCGTTTTTCGTCCCAACTCCTGATGTCGTCCGGGGCATTGCCATTTGAATTCGCCAATCCGTCCTCGCCTGTTGAATACACTCTCGGAATTTCGTCAAGGGTTTCTCGTGACTGAACTTGATGGGGATTGCCCCATGCATCTAGTCGTGGAGGATCCAATAAAATTTCCGCCGCAGGATGGTCTGCAGGCAGTCGATTGCAGATCCAGTCATTGATCGTTTTGCCTGAGACAGAAACGTTGGCATGCTTGCAATTTCGGACAGAATCTTCAATCCATTGTTGGGCATGACGAACGCCGTTTGTTTCCATTTGCCACGGAAAGGTGCGGAGCGCGGGGAAAGCAAAACTTCGCCGCTCCGTGTACATCGTTGTGTTATCTGCGATGAATGGGAAAGCGATATGAATTCAATTTTCCATCTCTGCCAAACGAAGCCTCTATTGCGACTACATCCTGGGGCAATTCTGTTTGAACCTGGTGCCGACGCAAGTATACACTTGACCCGTCAGCAGGTTCAGGAATGCCGGAGAATTTCGGAAGAGCCTGTTTGTTGTATCGGATCGTTTCAGCCCAAGTCTTCGGAGCACCGTTGGTGGCGTCATGATGGAGTTCACCCTCGGCACTAAACATCCTCAGTGGCGAACCAACATGGCGCATCCCGGGATTTTCATTCCGGTTCTCGACCATGAACAGGAACGACGTCACCGTCTGGTTTCGATCAGGGGATCGGGAAACGGAATGTTCCAGTAAAGTTACGAAGATGTCATCGTGTTCGACTGTAGGAAACGAGGCGGTGTCATTGGCAGGTTTATCAGAAACTTTTGGTTTGTCCTGCGTTAGGGGCGACAAGAAGAGGCAGATGCCAGCAACCGACAGTATGAATAACATTGATTTCACAGCAGATCCCTAGGTAAGCACTTAACGTCCGGGTTCACCGGGCCGCGGCGAACAAACTAACCATTCAAAAGCCGCGCGGCCCGCGGCTGTGTGCACATACTCTTATGCTGCGAGAGTCTTAAATTGTAAAAATGGCTTCTCGCGAAGTAGTTAACGAGCTTGATCGTTTTGATCAGCTCAAATCTTTTTAACGGTCGTGACCATACACCGCGAAGTAGCTGGTCCGACAATACATCGGAGAAGCCTTGATGAATTCTATCGTAGCTCAACGTTCATTGCGAGTATTAAGTCCAGTGCGAGTGCTCAATGTCGCCTTTGATGTCGGCAGCCAGGAATTGCATTGGTCTTGTGAGCTGACCGGCTGCTTCGTTTGACACATGGCCAACGAGTAAGATTTCTGATTCAGCCCCAACTTGAGAGCCGAAATGCGAACATCGCCAGTGCCAGACACGGTTAGAGAATT
>CAZOXC010000492.1:0-3481 GCA_964583205.1 uncultured Pirellulaceae bacterium
GGTAAATTGCCCCTGAGCCACACAAAACAAAATTACTAATCGATCGTCAGCTTCGACCAGCTTGATTTCGCCCGGTTTCAGATCGGAGACTTGGGCGACTTTGACGAATTCAGACATGATCAATCATACGGGGGCAAAGGAGAATTTGAGTACCGGATTTCAGTTTCCAGATTAACGCACCAAGGATATCACGCGGGTTCGGATAAACAATAGCCTGCACCCACATCAGCCCCGCTGGGCCGTCTGGCTGGTAGATGGGCCCGGATCTCGCCCCGAACACTCCCGTCCTCAGAGCCCCAGCCGCCAATTCGAGGCCGTTTGGCTTCCAGGCTCACAGGGCCTTATCCTGACGCCACAATATTTTTATCATGGGTACTTCGAAAATCTGATTGGACAGCTATGAAAGTACCATTATCTCAACTGGCATTTGCTCGCTCCGGCGACAAAGGTGACGGCAGCAATGTCGGCGTTGTGGCCTACACTCAGGCCGCATACGAAGTTATCAAGAACCAGTTAACGACTGACCGAGTCAAAAAGCATTTCAAGGAAATCTGTTTCGGCGACGTCGATCGCTATGAAGCCGACAACTTGATGGCTTTGAACTTCATCCTGCACGATTCGCTGGGTGGCGGCGGTTCCGAAAGCTTGAAGACTGATGCTCAAGGAAAGACTCACGGACTCGGTATCCTGTTCATGGAAATCGATATTCCCGACGACTTCGAAATCCCTCGCCCCTAGACGGTTTCGCAAAGCATCCTGTCATGGCCAACGTTCTGGAATCATTGCGAAAGCGAGCCTCCGCGGCACAGCGCCGCGTGATTTTTCCCGAAGCTTATGACTCGCGAGTCATCGAGGCCGCCCGCGAATTTCAAACTGCCGGGCTGGGAACTGCAGTCTTGATCGAATCAGGGCCGGGCGATGTAGCGGCTGATCAAGTCGCGGTTGATGGAATCGAGACGATTTCTCGCCACGACGAATCGCTGTTGCAGCCCTGCATTGAACAACTGATCGAGAATCGTCGTCACAAGGGCATGGATGAAGAGCGGGCTCGCGAAGCAATCAGCGATCCCTTGTTGTTCGCCTCATTGCTGGTTCGAACCGGACACGTCGCCGCCAGTGTCGCCGGCAGCACGGCCACTACAGCCAGTGTGATTCGAGCGGGAATTTATGGAGTGGGTGCACAGCCAGGACGAAAGCTTGTCTCCAGTTTCTTTTTGATGCAGTTGCCTGACCGAGCATTGACCTATGCCGATTGCGGAGTTGTGCCCGATCCCTCCGCAGAGGAACTTGCTGAAATCGCCATCATTTCAGCCGAGAGCCATCAAACGTTGACCGGTGAAATTCCTAAAGTCGCCCTGCTTTCGTTTTCGACCAAGGGCAGTGCTCATCATCCTCGAGTCGAAAAAGTGACCAAAGCGCTGGAGTTGGTTCGGCAACAAGCTCCCGATTTGCTGGTCGACGGCGAGCTTCAATTCGATGCCGCTTTTCTGCCAGAGATTGCTCAGCGCAAGTGTCCGGATTCGCCAGTCGCCGGACAAGCCAATGTGTTCGTCTTCCCTGACTTGGATTCCGGCAACATCGCCTACAAAATCACCGAACGACTTGGCGGCGCAATCGCACTTGGCCCTTTGATCCAAGGTCTGGCCAAGCCATGCATGGATCTATCTCGCGGATGCAAACCCTCCGATATCGTAGACGTAGCCGTGATCGCGTCGGTGATGGCTGAGTAATTTTGTGCCATTCGTTAAGCTCCGCATCAAACTCACCCTCCCGGCGAAGGGCGAGTTGTGTTGTTGAATGTCATCAAATTGCAGAATACGGCACGCCGCATTGCGACCTTGGAAATATTTCATAAACGAGGCTCCCGATGCAATTCATGAATAATGACGACCCGAACTGTTAGATCCTGTTGTAAAATTCGGTTCTCGTTGTGAACTAATGAATGCCATTCAAGATGTGAATCGGGAAAATATAAATGCTCGAAACATTAATCTTCTTTGCCGGGATCGGTCAGTTGACGTTGGTGTTGGCGAGTTTGGCAATTCCTAAAATTCTCAAGTGGAATGAAGATACAAAAAAACTCCGCCCACTGACTCGGCAAGTTTTCTGGACCTACGCAGGCTACATCTGGGCAACTAATTTGAGCTTCGCACTGCTCTCGATACTTGCTCCACAATCATTGACTGATGGCTCGTTGCTGGCCGGAGTTGTGTGTTTGTATATCACATTGTATTGGCTGGCTCGAATCATCATTCAGTTCGTTTACTTCGATCGATCGGATGCTCCACAGGGCAAGTTCTTTCTGGTCGCTGAGGGACTTTTGGTCGGGTTGTTCGTGAGCCTGACGGCAGTCTACGGATTTGCAATTTGGACCAACTGGAATTTCTGATTTGAACGGCTACTTTATCAATGACTGGAATTCCATCCTGGTGATCGCGGCCTACCTGGTCTTGATTCCTTTGATTGGCCTGGCCTGTTGGAAAATCCCTAACAAGATCGCCTCGCGAGTCTGCTGCTGGACCTTGGCAATCGTATCTGTATTGCTGGTCAACTTCTTGAGCGACCGCGAGCCAGCCGGAACGCGGATGCTGGTCATCATCGTGGCATTGTTGTGGTCGATGAAAGCGGTCGTGATGAGCGAAGCGAGTTTGTCCGGCGTTAAACTGAATGTGATTCAGTGGCTGGCATTCACGGTGGGCTGGTTCGGCATGCGACCCAATTTGTTCACTTCGTTGAACGGTAAACCAACGAAACGAGTCGGCGAGTTCATTAGCAAGGGACTTATTCGATTGGCGGCCGGGGCAATTTGCTTTCTTGCAGCCTTCGCTTGTCTGAATTGGATCGGCGATCCCATCCAGCCCGATGTTGGCTCAGCGCTGTTTTTTCCCACCCGGGCAGATTCGATTCGATTGCTTGTCGCAACATTGTTGGTGCTGGCTGCGTTCAGCCTGCTGGTCCACTTCGGAATCTTCAACCTGTTGACCGGTTTTTGGCGACGCCTGGGTGCCAAGTGCAATCCCTTGTTTGTCGCTCCTTTGTTGTCCTGCTCATTGGCCGAGTTTTGGGGGCGACGATGGAACCTGGCATTCTCAGAAATGACGGCACTGGGTATCTATCGCCCGGTGAATCAGCGTTTTGGCAAGTCAACTGCGACTCTGATCGCCTTCGTTTTCTCCGGCTTGCTACATGAGCTTGCGATCAGTGTTCCCGCCAAAGCCGGCTATGGATTGCCTTTGCTGTACTTCGCACTGCATGGCGTGGCGATGCTGGTCGAAAATCGATTTTTGCAACGACAAAGCTGGTTCATTTCGAACAAGGTTCTACAGCGAGCCTGGACGATTGGCTGGATCGCTCTTCCACTACCAATCTTATTCCACCGACCCTTCCTGACCGGCTGCGTCTGGCCACTGCTGCAATGGTAGCCATCAACCTAAACCCTAAACACTAAACCCTAAACCCTAAACCCCGAACACTAATACCC
>CAZOXC010000493.1:0-3479 GCA_964583205.1 uncultured Pirellulaceae bacterium
GTTTGAATAGCGATAATCTCAGCCGAATAATCCTTAGAGCTCTCACCATCGTTGCCAACCGAACCGATTATGCGCTGGGCAAGTGCCTGACCATGTTCTTCCAGCAATGGATCATCAGCCGCTATAAAGAACTGACACGATCCCGGATCGCCCTGCCGGGCGCTGCGACCCGCCAGTTGACGGTCAACTCGCCGCGATTCGTGGCGCTGAGTTCCAATTACATGCAAACCACCAGAGGCTTTGGCTTTTTCACCAAGCTTGATGTCGGTGCCTCGCCCAGCCATGTTTGTGGCGATACTAATCGAACCTGAATGTCCAGCATGGGAAACGATTTCGGCTTCTTCTCGATCCTGCACGCCGTTTAGAATCTGGCAAAAAATATTGAGCTGAGTGAATGCTTCTTTGACCGCCAGACTTTCCCGGATTGTCCGAGTTCCAATCAGAATTGGCTGACCATCGGGCAGTCTGGATTGCACGTCGGCAACGATCGCGGTCAGTTTCGATTCCCAGGAATCAAAATATCGATCAGGCAATTCAATCCGTTTGTTTTTCTGGTTAGGCGGTAACGCAATAACGGTTGAGTTGTAAAAATGCTCCAGCTCTTCCTCGCATCCATTCGCGGTCCCCGTCATTCCGCAAACCGATTTATAAAGTTGAAAGAATCGTTGCCGGGTAACTCGAGCCAGTGTGGTATTGGGCGGATTGATTTCCAAACCTTCTTTGGCTTCCAAAGCCTGGTGTAGACCAGCACGTAAAGAACGGTCATCGAAAATACGTCCGGTGTTCTGGTCGACCAGCTTGATCATGCCGTCATCAACCACATAATCTTCATCGCGAACCAGAAACTGCTGGGCATAAATTGCGTTCTGGATGTATTTTGGCCAGGGTTGAACCAGGTTCATTTTCCCAAATTCGCGCAGATGCTGGTGAATGACATCCAACCCCTGGTCAGTCAGATTGACAAGCTTTTTGACCGGTTCGACCTCAAAATGGGTTTCCGCTTCCAATTTACCGGCACTTTCAAGTGCCTTTTTGTAGGCTTCCAAAGACACTTCACTCGCGTTGGCGGAACCACTCAACAGCAAGGGTGTTGTTGATTCATCAATCAAAACACTGTCGGCCTCATCAACAATGATTGTGTCAAAACTTGTTTGCAATAATCGTTCGTCAAGGTCGTCGCCATTGATGGCCTGCAACACATCGCGACCCAGAACAAGTTCCTCGTGGTCACGCATCGTCAATTGATCTCTCAAATAGTCGAAACCAAATGTGTAACCGGGCGCGTAAACAATGCTGCAGCGATAGGCTTGATGAGCGATTTTGGGAGGCGTGTCGGGACCAACAAATGCAGACTTGATTCCCAACAATTCAAAAATCGGCTGAACGGTCTCGTGATCACGTTCAGCGAGATAGGCGTTGGTGGTCGCAACGTGAACCGCCGAATCGAATGCTGCTCGAATAATGGCGGCCAGCGCACAAACCATCGTCTTACCTTCGCCGGTCTGCATCTCAATGATCGCGCCGGAAGCTGTTGCGATTGCACCCTTAACCTGGACATCGTGCAGACGGAAACTCATGATGCGAGAGATCGCAGATGCACCTATCGCTGATGCCTGAACAATTAAATCTGGAAACTCAAGCGGATCGAGATGATGCTCGACGACTTTCTTG
This sequence comes from uncultured Pirellulaceae bacterium, assembly GCA_964583205.1. Taxonomy (GTDB): domain Bacteria; phylum Planctomycetota; class Planctomycetia; order Pirellulales; family Pirellulaceae; genus CALMEE01. Next base: position 1,672 of record CAZOXC010000493.1, read on the forward strand.
CGAAGACTTTCAAACCGTTGCCGAAGCTGGACGTCACTTAACTCCAGCAATTCAATCTCCAGACCTCGAGCCGCCCACAGCTCAGCATCGAGCTGTTTGAATCGTCGACTCAATTTGGCGGAGACGCTCGGCCCCAGCGAGTTCAAAATCGTTGGCATTAATTGTGGCTTTCCAAATTCCCAGTTGTTGTGAAACCATAGGTTACGGCTTGAAAATTGCCAAAATACCGGAAAAGTGACCCAAGAACCGGCGACCGGCTTGCGATCTGCCTGAGAACAACAGCCAAGGCTATGTGGGAAGCATTCGCCCCACTGGTTATGTTGATGGCCTGCTTTTCGTTAACCGAGCGAGATCAATGAAGGCCAGTTCCCAGTGTTCAGCCGAAGTCCTCAGCCTCCTGGCAGAGTCCACGCAGCTTGAGATTGAGGCACTGAAGAGCCTTGAGCTAACCGGAGCCGACACCGATGGCTACTCACAACATGATGCGAGTCGTCGTTGCCAGATCCGGCATCGACTTTGGGCTGCTTGAAGAGGCGAAACAACTACTGGATGAAGTTCAATACGTTTGCAGATTGAATTTTGGCAACGGTACACTTACCGTTTGCGAGAACCGTCTTTATTTTCGCGTTCCTTTTTCTTGTCCCAGGCTTTTTTTATAGACTCTGGTCGACTTTCCAAATCGATCGCGTGCCCGGTCTTCCAAACTCGTTGAATATTCCGGGTTGCCTTGATGTCTTCGACAGGATTTCCTTCGACTAGCACAAGGTCCGCTCGAAACCCAACTTGAATTCTCCCGCGATCCTCCAGCTTGAATGCATCGGCAGCGCGAGACGTTGCGGCCGCCAGCGCCTGTTCGTTGGTTAAACCCGCCAGTGTCAACAATTCCAATTCATGGTGGATACTTGCACCGAATGTTGTACCTGGATTCGGTGCATCAGTGCCGGCCACCACAGCGATCCCGGCTTTCTCAAGCGCGGCAATGTTGTAGTACAAGTTTTCAGTTGTGTTGGTGGCTTCATCCGATTTTGGAAACGTTGTTTGAAGACTGGTAACATCGTTTGGACTAAGCAACGGTCCGATATACTCGTCTTTAATCAGCGAATCCACCGTAGCCGGCCCAGTTATGTTTTGAATGACAACCGTCGTCGGGACTACGAATATCTGCTTTTCTTTCATGGCGGCCAGCAATTCATCGCTGATCTTCTGATCTGCGAACAAATGCACTAATCCGGCGATTCCATGTTCCACAACCAGCTCGGCTCCCTCCATGGTACCGATATGTGCCACGGCAAGCTTCTCGCGATCATTTGTGGCGGCGATCGAGGCTTTCAACATCTCATCAGAAAGTGTTGGGCGTACAAGCCCATACGCAGTACCCGGTTCATGAATGATTTTGATATAGTCTGACCCTTCGCGAAAACGGTCTTCGATAAATTTCTCGGCCCCTTCAGCATTTTCAAGAACCGGAACTTTGAATCCAAACTGGGTTCCGTGCCCGCCTTCCACCGTTACCGCTGCGCCTGCTGAAAGATAATCCGCTCGATTCGGAGCTCCGTCTTTCTCCTGGGCCGATCGCATTCCAGCCGCGCCATAAGGCATACTCATCATGTCACAAACAGTTGTCACGCCGAACTCAGCTGCTTGTTTGAGCTGCCCTGCGAAATAGGCGTGTACGTGACAATCAATCAAACCCGGCAGCAGCGTCATGCCAGTTCCATCGATCAATTCGACGTCATCACTCGGTTCAATACCTTGACCCATCTTTGCAATCATGCCATCGATCACCAGCACGTCGCTGGAGTCAATTG
>CAZOXC010000494.1:0-3479 GCA_964583205.1 uncultured Pirellulaceae bacterium
GAATATGTGCGAACAGACGACGACAGTTTTCAGTTGCGGAGCCCCGGGCCGGATCGAATTTCCGGCAACGAAGATGATATCGTCGAAACTGCTCCTGTTGTCGCTCCAGCCGATGAGACGCAAGTCGCCAGTTACCTGGCCGGATTTGATCGGTCCCAACAAAACGCTGCGATGGATTGGCTTTCCAGTGTGAATTCAATCGGATCTGAAAAGCGAATTCCGATCATTGCCGGACTGATTCTTCTGTGCAACGACATTGACAGGCAATCAGCGGCTCGGCAGTTACTACTGAAGCACGTGTCGATGGAAGACGGTTCTATGCTGATAAATGCATACAAGAATCAGCAGAAGTTGCCACTCCGATACGATGGGTTCGAGTACTCGTTGGCCAAGGCCGTTGCTGAAATTGATTACAAAGATGGGTTGGTCAAGTTTTTGAACGATGAAGATGAGTTGGTCCGAAATTTCGTTCGCGAGGAAGTAGAAAACCGGAACATCGAACAGGGAAAACTTGTGGACGCCTGTATTGCTGACATCAATGAAGGGATTGGGGTTGATGTGAAGCTGAATGCGGTCGCCTACTTGTTTGAAATGTCGGAAATCGATCAATCGAAAAGAGCCGCGCTGTTTGAGGCCTGCAGCAAGATGCTGAGTGTCTATGATGGACGCGTATTTGAAGATGCATTCGAAGTTATGTCACGAATGGGATTCACTGAAGACGACGGCGAAATGCTGGCCCGGGCCTTGGACCAGAACAATCAACTCGATGAACAGGTTGGCGAGTTTCTACCCGATTTGGCGAACGATGCGTTAATCGAAAAGTATGCAGTCCAGCTACAGAGGCGTGATAACGGTGAGCGCAACCACGCGGTGCGAGTCTTAAAGATGTGCGGATCGAAAGCCGAAGATGCGGTGATCGAAGTTCTGGGTCATGAATCCTGGGTGATTTTCCACGATGCTGCCAGGATCCTGGAAGAGATCGGCACGGAAAAGTCGATCGAGCCTCTGACGATTCTCAAGAACGCTCCTCGCTCCGGAAACTTCAAAGAGCGACTGGCGGCCATTATCGCCAACATTAAAGCTCGCGATAATTAGAATCTCGACTGGATCCTCGGGTTCAAGGTGATAGCACATTGGTCGGGTAAGACAGAATGGATAATCCAGGAGGGCTTGCCGAGCTGATGATGGCAGTGGATACCACCACGTTATTTACATGCGTTTGAATGGTATTTTTCGCGACTGGAAATTCCGATATAGAACCCCATCAGTTCTTGAATACGGAATTTATATGTCACGACCTAATATTTTTGTGCTTTGTATGCACAAGGCGGCTTCAACCTTTGTCGCCAACCAGTTGCTTGATGGTCTTCAGGAGAGAGACCCATCGTTGAACGTCTTTCACATTGGTGGTGAGTTAATCAAGTTTAACCAATGGCGCAAGGATGAGTTGGGTGTTGAAGCACCGACCTCTCGCGCAGATCGACAAAAGCAGTTGGAAGAGTTTTTCAAATGGAAGCAGGTTCCAACTGAAAACGCGATGGTGGGCCGGTTGTATCCAGGCCATTTGCGTGTGCTGCGGAACCACTTGCCCGAGGCACTGCCCAGCAAGAAAAACAAACTGCTGGTTGTTCGTCGTGATCCGCGTGACGCGATGATTTCGATGTACTACTCAGTGTCCTACAGTCACAGCATTCAGGGCGTTGAGCAGAATCCTGAAAAGTTCATGCAGGATCGCAAACGTTATCGCAATGCGAACATTAAACGAATTCTGCGAGGCATGTTGAACGGTCGCGGACGCAACGGGCTGTTGCGTGAATTCGAGCAACTTACGGATTTGATCTTGAGGAATCAACGAGTCGTTGATTTGCCATATGAAATGCTGGTCACCGACCCGCATTTGTGGCTGGCCAAGTTTGTAGAAGCGGCCGAGCTGGAAAATGTAGTCAATGACCAGTGGTTTGAACAAACTGCCGCTCTGTTGACACCGCCCACAAAGGAAGATCCCAATTCGCATAAACGTCGAGTCAAACCTGGCAACTGGGTCGACTATTTTGACGAAGAGCTGGAGTCACTTTGTAAGCGAGTGATGGGCGATCGTTTGGCTCAATTCGGCTACACGTGGTAGTAGACAAGTTTTTAACTTGCGCTTGACCGAAACGATTTCGGTCGACGCAATAAATCGATCTGAACAGAACAAATTGATTTACGGAGTGTTTCATGGAAGTCCGTCCAAACATTTATGTGCTTTGTATGCACAAGGGCGCCTCAACATTTGTGGCGGCCGAGTTGTTTCCTTCGATTGCGAAGTTAACCGACCAATACACAACCTATAATCTGGATCGCTTGTTCGTTGACTGGTTTACGCAAATCAAAGACGAGATTGGTTTTGAGCCAACCAATGACTGGAAAGTGATTTCCAAGCGACTTGAATTGATGTTCAAGTACTATCCGATGCCCAAAACCAATGGTCTGATTGGACGGTTGTATCCGAATCATATTCCGGCTGTCAGCCAATACCTGCAGGAAGAATTTCCACCCAGGAACGCAAAAGTGTTTGTGATGCGGCGCGATCCGCGAGATGCTCTGGTTTCCCAGTATTTCTCGCACGCTTACAGCCACAATCCGAAGGCGCTGGAAACCAAAACCAAGAATTTCGGTTCGCAGCGAAGTCGTATTCAGGAAATTGGTGTAAAAACCTGGCTGAAAGATACTCTGGAAGACACGCGATATGGCGGAGTCGTTTCAGAATTCAATTCATGCATTGACATCTTGAATTCGCACAAGAATGTGATCGACATGCCCTACGAATTGTTGATCAATCACCCACGTCGCTGGTTAAATCGGTTTGTGCGAGCGGCCAAGCTGGAAGATATCGTAACGGATCAATGGTACGACGAGATGGAAAAAAATCTCACGCCACCAACCGAAGTCGATAAGATGAAGCATAAACGCCGCATGCGACCAGGTAACTGGCGGCAATATTTCGACGACGAATTGAAGTCGATGCTGGATACTCAGATTGGTGACCGGCTGGTTCAATATCAATACACTTGGTAGCGGCTTTACGCTTGGTAACTGCCTTGTCAGCTTCCATTATCTAACATTCGAAGAATCGCAGCTGCCCGGAATTCGGAAGGGTATCCGGGATTCCGCCAGGAATTTCAGGATTCCTGGCTGAGGAATCCTTGTAGCGATTGAATCGATCGCCGGTTATGGGACAATGTGCGGCGAACATTGTCCCGGAGCCTTTAGATGTCTATTTCGAAATTGTGTGCTTTCAGTGTTGCGCTGAGCCTGGCACTTGCTTATATCGTCAATCCCGTGCTGCTTGCTCAAGAGGCGGTGCAAACCCAAAAAACAGATGCTGCTCAAGATGAAGGTTTTGAGTCGCTGTTTGACGGTGAGTCGCTTGATGGCTGGAGCGGAGCGGAAGGGTTCTGGTCGATCGAAGATGGAGCTCTTACTGGACGCACAACCGC
>CAZOXC010000495.1:0-3474 GCA_964583205.1 uncultured Pirellulaceae bacterium
CCACGGTACAGCTTTTAAAAACTATGTCTGTGAAATTTCTCTCTGCGGATCACTCAAGGTGACACTACAAAATTAGCTTTTCAATCGTCAGGACAGTATTGGAATCGCCATACGCTCCTGGCCAAAAGGGCAGAATGTTGGCGAAAGTTCTGATTGCAATGGCTTTAACTGAAGTTTTTGACGGTTACAGGGAACAGATACGCGCGATTAAGTCGGCAGTCCTACAACTGTAACCCCACTCATTGTCGTACCAGCTCACGATTTTCAACATATTCGATCCTTCTCCGACCACTTGGGTGAAGTCCGATGCGAAAATCGAGCTATGTGGGTTATCAATAATGTCGCTGGAAACCAACGGGTCTTCGGTATATTCAAGAACGCCTTTGAGTTGGTTTTCGGCAGCTTGCTTCATGGTCTGGTTGACCTCTTCAATCGAAGTTGATTTGCCAAGGTTGACCGTCAGATCGACAACGCTGCCCGAACAGACTGGAACTCGCATGGCGATCCCCGTCAGTTTTCCGGCCAATTCCGGGATCACCAGTCCAACCGCTTTTGCGGCACCGGTGGAAGTCGGAATAATGTTTTGCGCTGCCGCGCGGGCTCGATAAAGATCCGGGTGTGGCAGATCAAGGATTTTTTGATCGTTGGTGTAGGCATGAACTGTAGTCATTAACCCACTTTCTATGCCAAACGTATCGTTCAAGACTTTGGCTACAGGGGCCAGGCAGTTGGTTGTGCAACTGGCGTTGGATACACACTCCATATCGGCCGTGAGTTGGTCATCATTGACGCCCAGCACACAAGTCAGGTCGGGCGCATCTTTGGCAGGCGCGCTCAAAATTACTTTTTTAGCGCCGGCTTTCAGGTGCGTGTCGTAGCCGGGCTTTCCGTCAGCAGCGCGGCCTCGGAACACTCCGGTGCTTTCTACTACCGCGTCAACTTGATGTTCGCCCCAAGGCAGGTCGGCGGGATTCCGCTTGTCATAAACACGAACTTTCTTGCCATTGACCGTAATATGCTTGTCGTCATACCCGACTTCGCCGGCGAATCTTCCATGAACAGAATCGTACTTGAGCAACATCGCCAGCGTTCGGTTGTCTGTCAGATCGTTGACTGCCACAACTTCGAATTCATCGGTTCGCTCCATCATGTGTCTGAAAGTCAAACGTCCGATCCGGCCAAAGCCGTTAATTGCAACTCGAATTGCCATTTTGATTCTCCTTTATGGGCCGATTGGAACCGGCCAGATCCGGATTTGCCACCCGGGAAACTGAATATGTAAATATGGTAGAATTTTCGACTTGCTACTAATTTTCAACAAGCCCCCAAGCAATAACTGTAATGAGTCGTCGAGAAAAAATCGAAGCCATGTTGTCGGAAACGCCCGAAGATACGTTTTTGAAATACGCCCTGGCCCTCGAATGGGACAAGGAAAACGAACATGAAAAAAGCCTGACCCTGTTTCAGGACTTGATGAATGCCCAGCCAGCCTATGTCCCGGCTTTTTTTATGGCCGGCCAAATGCTCGCCAGAATTGACCGCGAGAACGATGCCAGGCCGATAATCGAACAGGGTATCAAAGAGGCTCGGCAGCAGGGCAATGACCATGCCGCTGGGGAAATGACTCAATTCCTGGAAATGCTCAATGGATAGCGAGCTCCCCGCCTGGTCGCGTCGAAGTTGCCTGTCGGGAAGACGCATTTCGCAAATCAACCGAGGATGTCTAAAATTAGAGTCAGACCTTAGCACCCGGGAACTAATATGCCTTTACGAAATATCGTGACAATTTTCATCGTCCTGGCCGTGAGCATGATTTGCTCGGCGACCTCGACGCAAAGCCGCTATGCTCGAGTGGTCGCAGAGGCCATCGAAGTGGTCGAGAATCAGGCTCTTATCGAAGTCAGTGAACGTGACCTTTTTAAATCTGCAATGAAAGGAATGCTGTCTGACCTGGATGACAATTCCAACTTCCTTTCGGGCGATGACTACCGATCACTGGACGAGGAAATCAGTCAGGAGTTTGCAGGCGTTGGGTTGCGAGTCCAGAACAACAGAGAGACCGGCGCTTTGACAGTGGTTCGCCCGATTCCCAACACACCGGCGCAACGAGCTGGTTTGCGAACGGGCGATGTGATTCTGGAAATTGATGGGGTCGTTACTGACGGCCTGCGCAGCACTGATGCGGTAGAGCTAATTCGAGGACCGATTGGTGAGTCGGTCAACATGATGATCCAGCGGGAGCCCGAAGATTCATTCTCGGTTGACATTTTGCGTGATCGGATTCCGGTGCCTTCGGTCTATGGTGACACACAAAATCCGGATGGCTCGTGGAAATTTGTGCTGGAATCGGCACCGCGAATTGGCTACATCCGTCTGGACAAATTTGGTGACAAATCGGCTGACGAAGTGCAGGCGGCAATTGACCAGATCAATGGCAACGTGGACGGAATCATTCTGGATTTGCGATCGAATTATGGCGGTGTGCTGGACGGGGCAATCGAAATTTGCAACATGTTTCTGCCGGAAGATCAAGTGATCGTGTCGACGCGAGGCCGCAACGGCCAGGTGCTGGAACGACATTACTCCACAAATACACAGTCCGTCGATCCGGGAGTTCCAATCGCGGTGATGATCAACCGTAGATCGGCAAGTGCCAGTGAGATTGTGGCTGCTTGTTTGCAGGATCATCGGCGAGCGATCGTGGTCGGCGAGCAATCTTATGGCAAGGGCACCGTGCAAAACCTGATTCCGATCGAATCAGGTCGTAGCTTTCTCAAATTAACAGTGGCCAGTTACTGGCGACCCAGCAATAAAAATATCGATCGCACTGTGATCGATTCCGAAGAAGAAGGAGAGTGGGGAGTCCAGCCTTCGGATGGGTACGCTTTTGAATTGACAGAAGAACAAGTGAACGAGATCGACATTGCGCGGCTTGCTCGCGACCTGGATACGCCGCTGGAATTTGTCGAGGACGAAGACTCTGAGAACTCCAGTCTGCGGATTGGTGGCGAAATCCCAGACTGGGAAGCAGTCGATTCACCCTTGAAAAAGGCCATCGAATATATTCGCAAGAGTGCGGCGGCTCGAGCGGCAGCTTGAATTGACCGCTAGGCTTTATGAGCTTGGAAACACACGCGATTGTTCATTCGCGATTCAGACAGAATTACATCGAAGGGATGCAAAGTGAAAAAAGAGGCCAAAGAGTTTTTTGTGCAGTTGCTGGAGACTCCCGGTGTTTCCGGCTTTGAGCAACCAGTGCAAAAGGTTGTTCGAGAGTATTCCTCGTTTGCCGACAATCAATCGACTGACTTGCACGGCAATTTGATCCTGGAGAAAAACCCAGGCCAGGAAACTCGAGTGATGTTGGCTGGACATGCCGACCAGATCGGTTTGATTGTCTCGCAAATTGATGATTCTGGAATGCTGTACACGCAAACGATTGGTGGCTGGGATCCGCAACAATTGATTGGGCAA
>CAZOXC010000496.1:0-3473 GCA_964583205.1 uncultured Pirellulaceae bacterium
GTTCGGATATTTGACCGCCCATCATTGGGCTTGCCTGGCCGCCGTCCACATGCGAATCCATCGCCGGCAAGCCAAAAAAATTGTCGCAATGCAAGGACTGGCTTAAAACCACCAGCCAATTCTGGCCGACCGGGCATTGGTAATTCAGGTTAAGTTGGCTCGCAGGGCTACTTCGCGAGTTAGACAATTAACAAGTGGCATTCTTGAAGCAACTCGATTCATTTGAGCTATACTTTCATTACATAGCAGGCATTACATTGCAGGCGTCCCTGAAAGAGCCTCCAATTGCCTGAATGCATGTAATTCTTCACCCGCAGAGATTGGCCCAATGACCTTGATCAAGTTGTCGCTTGCGATTGTCACAACTTTCGCTATCTACACGATTGGACTCGTTCAACACGTTGCAGCTCAACGCGATGTTTCGGTTTCACTTCCATTGGCCGAACATCAGGCAGATTCCGAGATCCCTGACAGCAAGTCCGCGCTGCGTTATGACTGGGGCGATGAAATCTCCAGCCACTTCCAAATCGAAACTTACTTGAAAACACTGGCCGAGGCGGCGCCTGACAACACCAGACTGGTGCAGTACGGTGAATCCTACGAAGGAAGATCACTCAACTACCTGGTAATCTCGTCCAGCCAGAATATCGCTCGACTGGATGAAATCCAATCGGACATTTTGAAACTGGCCGATCCTCGTGCAATCGACAACCAAACTGCCGAATCGCTTATCAGCTCCTCGCCGGCGGTTGTGTGGCTGGCTTATGCAGTTCACGGCAACGAGATTTCTCCCAGCGATGCGGCGTTACTGACCGCTTATCATCTGCTGGCAGACGAGCGAGCTGAAACGGAATCGATTCTTGAAAATCTGGTCGTGGTGATTGATCCACTACAGAATCCGGATGGGCGCGATCGATTCGTCAATGTGTTTCGCGAAACTAGAGGACTCTACTCGCAATCCGACCCTTACGCCAACGAGCATACCGAGCGTTGGCCCAGCGGACGGTCCAATCATTATTGGTTCGACATGAACCGCGACTGGTTTCGCCACAGCCAGCAGGAGGTTAAAGCCAAAGTTGCCGCTTACCTGGACTGGCAGCCGCAGATCTACGTCGATGCGCACGAAATGGGACGAAACAGCACGTTCTATTTTCCACCACCGGCCGAACCGAAAAATCCATACTTGCTGGACCGACAAATCGAATGGTTTGAAAAACTGGGCCGCCATCAAGCCGGCTGGTTTGACAAGTACCAGTTCGGATACATGACTCGAGAAGTTTTTGACGCTTTCTATCCCGGCTACGGCAGCGAATGGCCGACGTTGCAAGGTGGTCTGGGGGTGCTTTGGGAACAAGCCAGTGCTCGCGGACAAATCATCGATCGCGACGACGACACTCGACTCACTTACAAAGACGGAGTACGCAACCATTACGTAAGCGGCTTGGCCACCGTCGAGTTCGCGGCCGAAAATCGCGAGGCGCTGTTGCGCAATTTCTATGAGTCCAAGGTGCAGGCAATCAACCTGGGCGAGACTGCCGAAGTGCAGGATTTCTTTTTGAAAGTTGACCAGCGACCGCAGCGCGCGAAACGCCTGGCCAAAATGCTGGCTCGAAACGGTATTGAAGTTCGAGTCCTGGACGAATCACTTGCCGTTAATTGTCGGGATACCGCCAACAACGAAGAGAAGAGTCGGTTGATTCCAGCCGGAAGTTATCATGTGGACGTCGCTCAGCCCACAGGTCGCCTGATCCGTGCTCTACTTGATCGTCAAGTTGACATGGGGGACAAGTTTCTCCGCCGGCAACTTGAGCGAAATCAACTTCGCCTTCCTGATGAGATTTACGATGTGACCGCGTGGTCAATGCCTTTGGCGTTTGACGTCGAGTGCCTGGCCGTTGCCGGCGATGAAGAAATCCAGAGTTCCCAGGTCGACTTGTTCCAGGAACCTGCAGGAACAACGGACCTGGCAGAGGCTTCCGTGGCTTACCTGCTCAACGGAACTGACGGCGCAATTCAAGCCATGTCTCACTTGATCCAGAACGGGGTCCGAGTTCACATTTGTGACGAACCGTTCAAAATCAACAACAAGGACTTTGAACGAGGCACCTTGATTGTCAAAGTGGCCGGCAATCCAGACGATCTAAATTCGCGGCTGCAGGATGTGTGTCGCGAATATGAAATTGAAGCCTATCCAATCGACTCGGCATTCGTTGATGAGGGCGCGCACATGGGCGGTCCGCACGTACACTGGGTGAAGCCGCCCAGGATTTTGCTGGTCGTCAACCAACCCACGAACTATTCCTCCGGTCATACCTGGCATTTGTTTGACCAGGTGCTTGCTTACCCGACGACTCGCATCAAAGGTGAGAATATTTCACGAATCGATTTGGACAAGTTCGATACGATCGTCTTGCCGGACGGTAACTACTCGGAATCCAATGGGTTCGGCGAATCCACAGCCAGGAAACTTTCCGATTGGGCGTCGCAGGGCGGCACCCTGATTACACTGCGGGGCGCAACTGGCTGGGCGGTTGGCGAAAACGTTTCCTTGCTGGGTAACGACGTCAAACTTCGCCAAATCGAATCTCCCGAAGGCGCAGAAGATGGTGAAGATGCCGAGAAAGTAACTCCCGACAATGTACCGGGCGCCTTTTTCCGCACGAAGGTGTTTTCCCGGCACTGGGTAACGTTCGGGTTCAATCCGGAATTCGACGCGTTCTATTCTGGCAGGCTTGTACTGACTCCAACTCGAGAAACCGCTGGCCGTTCTTTGGTGACGTTTGCCGATCGAGAGAATTTACTCACCAGCGGATTCTGCTGGCCGACCAGCCTGGATTTGCTGGCCGATTCGCCCTACGTGGTTTACCGACAACTGGGGCAGGGGCATGTGATTTCCTTTACCGACGATCCGAATTTCCGGGCCATGTATCCGGCACTGCAACGATTGTTCATCAATGCTGCCATGTTCGGCGCGGCACATTAAACAGACTCTATTTGCCTCGCGCTGCTCCCGCTGCACGCCGAGAAACGATGGCCAGGTTTTTGCAAGTCTTAATCTTGCCATCGACATTACAAGTCGCGGAAGACTCGATGCGATCGACGACATTGAATCCGATCGTTTCCAACATTCGTTCGATGCATGTATTGGACAAAGCCCACCAGACGTCCGAGTTGTTGTTGTCTTTCGAAGGAATGAACTTGGCCTGAAATCGTTTGCGACCGAACAGATTATCCAACCAACGTGGCTTGCGACCCGGGTTGGTGACCACAAGATATTCGGAGGCGAGGCGCGAGGCCGAGTAAATCGCTTGAAATGGATCACGCAAATGCGGCAGGATCATGCCCATGAAGACGATGTCGAAGTTGCCTAGCTCCAATGGCAAATCATAAACGTCGCCATAATGCACTTTGGCCTTTGAATTCATCTTTTGGTGAGCGTACCAATAGGCGTTGCGAGTCTGCTGATTGCATTG
>CAZOXC010000497.1:0-3460 GCA_964583205.1 uncultured Pirellulaceae bacterium
TCAGCCGGGAATTCCACGCTCAACTCAATTTGTTCACCTACCGCTCGTTGTAGCAAGCCCTGTGTATCGCGAACCACTTCAGATAGAAAAACAACCTGAGCCACTGGGAGGTCGTCCCCATTGAACGTCAATAGCGAGCGAGTCAATTCGGTCGCCCGATCGCAAGCCAACAGAATATCTGCAGTGAGGTCGGATTTCTCAGCCTGAATTCCCTCCATCGACATTAACTCGGTCGACGTCCGCACAACGCACATCAAGTTATTAAAGTCGTGCGCGACGGCACTTGCCAAAAGCGCAATCGCTTTATGTTTTTGATTGTGCAACAACTCTTTATGCAGGATTCTGGTTTCAGTAATATCTTTTACGCCGCCAACAATCCGAACCAACTCCCCATCCTCTAAAACAGGGTGAGCATGATCGCGAAGCCATCGCGTTTGTCCGTCCTTATTAATAATTCGATACTCGTGTACAGTCGGCAAACCATCGTTGAGCTGCCCCCATACTTCCTGGCCCGCGACAAGATCGTCAGGATCCATGATGCCCGTCCAGCCGCCCTGGTCTGCCAACTCGGTCGCCGAATAACCCACAATTCGTTCGTAAGAACCCGCCACGATGCTCGGAACCAAAGGCAGAACCGTCATATCGGTTTCGTAGATATAGTCCGAAGTTAGTTCAGAAAAACGGCGAAATTGTTCTTCGCGAGTCTGCAGTGCAAGTTCAGTCTCTTTTTGCGAAGTAATATCAACTGCAGTTGCTACCACCTTTTTCGGCTGATGCTGCTCATCAAATTCCATACGGCCAGCGTTTCGGACCCAACCGAGAGAGCCGTCCTGGCGCGTAATTCGGTGTTCGAATTCGAATCGACCAGTTTGTTGATCCAGTGAGGAGGTTATCAATGCGCGGAGATCATCGTCTGGAGGCGTCAACAAATTCGAAAAGGCTTTGATGTTACCGGGATAGTCGGTCGACTCTAGACCGTAAATCTCACCAACCCGCAATGTCCAGCAGACATCGTCCGAAGCAACTTCCCAGCTCCAAACACCAATCTTTGCGCCATCGACGGCCCAGCACAAATCATCCTTCGTAAATTGATGCAGCATTTTCGCCTCCGCGAAATGTAGTCGCCTTGGTTTTAGGCCCGTCGTCATACACGCAATCGCGCGATGCAGCTGGCAGCACGACGGCAGTTATCATCGCGGCTGGGAAAAAGCATACGGCAGCACAATGGATTGGGCTACGAACCAGAATTGATATCACATCAGCCTAACCGGCTTTGTGTCCAGAACGTAACAGGTTTAGCCAAAAACTTTAATTACGCTTTGGTCGTCGATACCGGACAGGTGGTGCTGGTTCAGGTTTCAACTCAACCTTCTCAGTTTCCAGCAACTTTAGTGCCTCGGCGATTGCCCGCTCAAGCTGTGGATCGCCACCATCAATTACGGGCTTGGGATCATTTCTTACCTCGATATCAGGAGCCACGCCCTCGGCTTCAACAGCCCAGTTTCCATCGGCGTCAATAAATCCACCCCGAGGCGCCACAAAGCGGCCGCCGTCAATCAATGGCGGAGTGTCCCAGGTACCAACAAGTCCGCCCCAAGTCCGCGTTCCAATCAGTGGTCCAACTTTTTTGAATCGGAACAAGTAAGGTAACAAGTCACCGCCAGAACCAGCTCGCTCATTAATGATCATCACCTTGGGACCGAACAATCCTGCCATCGGCTGAGTGAATGGCTTTCGATCTCCGGCCCTGGAATTAAAATACCCAAACAATTCTCTGGACAACAGATCGACGATGTAATCCGCCGCCGAACCGCCACCATTGTTGCGCTCGTCAATCACTGCACCTTCACGATCCTGCTGGGCAAAATACATGCGGTTAAAGTACGAGTAGCCGCCTTGACCCGTATTCGGCAACCAGACATAAGCCAACCGGCCATCACTCAATTCGTCGACTCGTTTCTGGTTACCAGCCACCCACGCCCAGGTTCGCAATTGACGTTCGGATGCGGTCGTACGGACGATTAATTTTTCAGCGTCGTCCATCGAAGGTTCCGAGTTAACGTGGATCGAAATCGTAGAACCGGCCAACCCTTCCAGGTACTCGTAAGGATTCGTCGGGATCTTGAGTTCGCGACCGTTGATAGCGACCAGATAGTCTCCTTCTTCGACTTCCAGCCCCGGTTGGGAAAGTGGTCCCGACAAGCCCGGTGTCCAATTTTCACCCGAGTAAATTTTAGTAATTTGATAGCGACCATTCTTTTCGGTCAGATCCACACCCAGCAAACCCGTGTTGGAATTTGGCAGATCCGGGTAGTCGCCGCCCGCTACATACGAGTGCCCGACAGCAACTTCGCCCGAAACGATATCCAGTAAGTAATTGAAATCGGATCGATGATTCACATCTTCCAGCCAAGGGCTGTACCACTCCCAAACTTCGTCCCAAGGTGCCCCGTGAACATTGTCGACATATAGGAAATCACGCATGAACCGCCAACCTTCTCGCAACATCTGTCGCCACTCGGCTCGCGGATCGACTTTGACTCGCATTCCGCCGGTATTCAAACTCTTGGCGGATTTACCAGATCCCGCCGCGTCCGCCGTGCTCCAACCATTGCCGGAACTGAACAGGACGGTTTTGCGATCGTGCGAAACGATTAAAGAACTGGCTCCTTCAACAAACACCTCGGATTCCTGATCCTTGATCGAGTAACGATGGATTTTTGAACCACCATCGCTTTGCTCATAAACGAATACTTTGCCTTCCGGTCCAGCCGCAAGCCCCACAAGATCGCCGCCAGACATTCCTCTGGCATCGATAATGCGTCGCGAGATGTTTTCGAAGTCGATTTCGACTTTGGGACCAGACGGCTTGTCTTTGGATTCGTCATCTTTCTCAGCATCGCCTTCCTCCTGATCGCCCGAATCGTCTTTCGAGTCGGCATCACCGTCCGTCAAAGAATCCGCATCCTCGTCATCCGAGCCATCATCTGCGGACTCGTTGTCGTCGGCCTCCTCCGATTCCTTGTCGCCGTCTTCGTCGTCCTGCTCTTCATCGACGGGTTCTTCGTCACTGGTTGGCAGGAACGGTGACTTCTCGTCGGCTTTCAGCAACGCCACATAGAGGGCTCGAGTCACTGGTCGGTCGTAGGAAGTCATATCCAACCAACCGATATTCAAACCGAAGTCTGTCGACGCCAGAAAATAAATGTACTTGCCCGAAGCGTCCCAAACTGGATCGATGGCGTCGGCCATGCCGTCAGTCAACTGATGATTCTCACCCGATTCGGTATCGTGAATCACGATCACTCGCAACTGAGTATCCAGTCGGCGAGCATACGCCAGCCATCGAGAATCTGGAGACCAAACCGGATTCATACTTCGGTTGGGATGTGCGTAACGGTCGGTATCTACATGCGTGAGTTCACCGGACTCGATATCCATCAACAGGACTCGGTAATCC
>CAZOXC010000498.1:0-3455 GCA_964583205.1 uncultured Pirellulaceae bacterium
CACCAGGACAAGGGCTGTGGATCCATCACCGATTCAACCTGATAGTTTCGCCGCACGAAAGTCTGCTGGCGATCGACAATCGGTCGAAAATCTCCCATCCGTCGCTGGAAGATGTGAACTTGATGCAACTCCTGGTAACCAACCGATCGAAGATAGCTGACCAGTTCGCCCTGCTGCTCGACCAACAGGCCGGGAATCTGACTGCCGCCGAACAAGCCCATGTAAAACGGACTTTGCGGAAATCGACTGCCGAAGTGAATCTTTTTACTACCGCATCTAATCAAGTACTCTTCTGCGGCGTTCAGCAATCCACCAACCAGCTCAGCGGGTGCCGCCGCTGGATCCACCAGCAGAATTGCCACGACGCCCTCGGCTACATCCAGATCGGACCAGGAGTCATTGGGCGCGAACCCTGCGTGAACGAAGCCCAGAACTTTTCCATCGCGGTCTTCCGCCACGATCATGCCTTCGTGAGTAAAGTAGGGCTTGGCCAGCACCATACTTTCGATCAAGGCGTGCGAAAACGAGTTGGCGAACCGATTCAAATTGGACTGGCTCCGCCAAATCCTTACGATTTCGGGTGGGTCGCTATTTAAAAATGGACGATACGTGATCACGGCTTGCTATCTGAGGCATCCCTGTCGACAAGTTTAGATCATTGCCGAATAGGTAGTTAGACGCAAGCCAAGCAAAGCTGGGATTCTGAATCACGAATTGGCCAAATTCACTCAGAGCACGACGCGGCTTTGCTCAAAGTGCTACGCGGCCTTAATCAAAAGCGTTACGCGGCCGGTTTTCGCCGCCACCGTTTGCCAGGCTTGTCTTTCCACCGTCGATGGACCCACCAATATTGATCAGGATCCCGCCTGACGATGGACTCAAGTCGATCGTTGTACCACTGTGTCAGCCCTCGGACGGATTCCTGATCGGAATTCAACTGGTCCGGTTCGGCGATTCCCTCGCAGCCAATTTCGAATTGCATGGGCTTCCCGACTCGTTTGGTGTAGGTCACAACCATCGGAGCTTTCTGGGTCAATGTAAAGAGAGCCAATGCTTTATGGCACGACGCCGGTCTGCCAAAAAACTCCACCCAGACTCCTCGTCTGCCGGCATGCTGATCGCCCAACAAAGTCAAAATCTCGTTTTCCGCCAGCACTTCACTGACTTGATTGGCACTACCTTCGAAGGGCAACAAGTGCTGACCGCGAATCGAACGAAAGCGTCGCACGAATCCGTCGATGTATGGATTGCCAATGGTCTTGCCGACCGTCCAAGTAGGAATCCCTAACACGCCCGCGATGTAAGATCCCATTTCAAAATTGCCAAAGTGACCTGAGACCATTACCAGCGGCCGGCCGTCCAGAAAATACTCGGTCATCAGTTTCTTGTCACGAATGTGAACGAAGCGGCGCCAATTACCTTCATGAATCGTGCGAGGTGCCTGAGCAGTCTCACAGATCATCAAAAACAAATGTCGCCACATGCCTCGAGCAATCTGGTTTCGCTCTCGCCCGGAAATTTGTGGAAATGTCACGGTAAGGTTTTCATCAATCACCTTGCGGCGAAACCGCAACACATCTTGAGCGAAGTAGGAAAAGATCTTGGCCAGCGTGGTACAGGCCTCGATCGGAAGTATCTGGATAAAACAGATGATCAGGCGCAGCACAAGATACTCGGAATATTGCCGAGCTTTAAGTTTGAACTTGGAAAACCGACCTGGTTCAGCTTGCGCTTCAGTCAATTGACACTCGTAAAATTGCGACCGGGATGGAAACACATTGACCGGGGATTGTGTCAGTTTTCCAAAAATCCCGAAAGATAAATTTAAGACGCATTTTTACGAGTCATCTGGAGCTTGTCGCATTCCAGTCCCGCTGGTTGCGAAATACTCTCTAGTCTTTGGGATTCCAGAGTTCAGTCAACAACTCGAACATCGCTGGGTCATGTTCCTTCAGTTCGCCTTGCACAAATGGATAGAAGTCGTTGCGATAAAACAAAGCTTCGGTTGATTCGGCAAAATACTCTTTGGCATTATTCAATCCGTAATGCCGAACGGTCTCGCCCCGGTGATCCATAACCGATTCGTAACTGCCACTGGCTTTGGCTTTTTGATAAACCGCTTCCACCTGGGCATTTTCAAATCCCAGGAACTGATCGTGGTACCCATGAGCTAACTCGTGCAGAATCACGGCCGGGTGTTTGAGCATTTGTTGGCGAGAAAACAACTCGTAGGCCTGAGTTACATGAACGCACTTGGCCAATCGTGGATCGTGGCTGTTGCTTTTCAGCCAGGCTTTGCTGGGGTGGTAACACATTGTTTCCGAACGTGGATGATTTCGTTCAATCCAGATTGGAATTTCCTGCAGTTTGGGAATTGCACTGTCTGGCACGACGATCTTGATTCGTTGCAAATGATTCCCCAGCATTTTCAGGGCGAGTTGATCTTTGGCGGTCTGGCTGTCGCCAACCATGACTGGCTCGACAAATACCGTCCAACCCTCAATGTCTTGTTTGACTGGATCGAAAAACTCCTGATCTTGATCTGATCGAGAATTTGCTTCCTCCTGCGCCACAATTGAAGGAGTTGTTAAAACCGTCAGCCAGGAAAAAACAATCAGACTCAAAATCGAATTTCGCTTCAAACTCACCAATACATTCCTCGATGAAAACAGACAGTAACAACACAGATCCAGATTCAGCATCAGGCTCGAACGGCCTTGGGTACCAAAAGCTTTATTTGCGATCCATGATTCACAAGCCATTGTGAATCAGCCAAAATATCAGAGTAATCGAGATTTGTCACTTTCGGAGAATCAAATGCCAATTCAAGTCAATTGCAACTGTGGTCAAACTTTACAGGCAAAAGACGAACACGCCGGGATGGTCGTCAAGTGCCCGGGCTGCCAAAACCAGGTTCAATTGCCGGCCGCCGGTTCACACTCGGCTCCTCCGCCAACTGCAGCGTCAGGCGGGGCACCTCCTTCCGGTGGAGTTGGCCATGCTACTCGGGATGACGACAACCGATACTCGATTGCCGAATTTGTCGAAAAGAGTCGCGAACGCGATCGCGGCGAGGGTCTGTTCGAAATGGAAACGGATCGCTTGCTGGAAGTGAATCTCAATGGCGATATCATGATCAAAACCGGTGCGATGGTCGCCTATGTCGGCAACATCAAATACACTAGGGAAGGATTACTTGATCACGGTGTAGCGAAACTCTTGAAAAAAGCCGTCACCGGTGAAGGCATGCGGCTGACCAAGGCTGCTGGAATGGGGAAGATGTATCTGGCCGACGCCGGCAAAAAGATCCAAATCCTCTATCTCAACAACGAGTCCTTGTTTGTGAATGGCAATGATCTGCTGGTGCTGGAGAACGGAATCAAGTGGGATATCAAAATGATGCGCAAGATCACCGCCATGGTCGACGGCGGCTTGTTCAATGTGAAACTTTAAGG
>CAZOXC010000499.1:0-3451 GCA_964583205.1 uncultured Pirellulaceae bacterium
CTGCAGTTTGGTGTGACGTCAACGACGACCAGCGAATGGATCTGTATGTTTCAAACTCCGAATTCACACAGGATCGGTTGTACCTGAACCGTGAGAAGACAGGTTTTGCTGAATTCTCGCGTGCGACTTTGCCGGTTACGCCTTGGTTTTCCATGGGGCTGGATTTTGGTGACATCAACAACGACGGGCGGGTCGACTGGCTGGTGGCAGGTCGAATGTTCAGGGATCGCGAGTTAAATCAACGCAGCGGGCAAATCGTAGATAGCCGAGTGAAGCTGGTGGATGCTGGTGTTCCTAAACAGGAATTCCGTTCGACATTATTGGTTGGTAGCGGGCGGTGGCGATACTTGGAGGCGGCATATCTGGCGAACCTGGCGGCACTGGATTGGTGTTGGTCCGTGCGGTTGGCTGACCTGGATGGCGATGGTTTTCAAGATGTGTTTGCCACCACTGGTGCAGCTCGAGCTCACATGGATGGCGATAACAACAGACGCATTGAGAATTTGAAACGGAACGGTGATGTTGTCGCGACACTGAATTACTCCAGAAACCTTCCTCAACTGGCCATGGACAATCTGGCTTTTAAAAATTCCGGTGAGTTTTCGTTTGAAGAAATAGGCGAGCGGTGGGGACTGAATTTGAATGGCGTCAGCCACGGCGCAGCAGTGGCAGATTTGGATCTGGATGGTGATTTGGATATTGTTGTCAACAATTTGGGCTCGCCGGCTTCTATTTACCGAAATGAAAATCCTGCGGGGCACCGGAATTTGATTTTTAAGTTGCTAGGTACGAAAAGCAACTCGCATGGATTGGGTGCCAAAGTCTCAGTTTATTACGGAGATCAATTGCAAGTCCGTCAAGTCAGTTTGACTCGAGGATACATGAGTTCCGATGATAGTAGCCTCCATTTCGGAATGAACGATGTCGAACAGGTCGATCGAGTTGAAATCAGGTGGCCTAGTGGAATCGTACAAACACTCAATGATCTGAAAACGAATTGCCGCTATGAAATTCGTGAAACTGAATCGGCTGACGATAACACGGAAGGCAGCCTTCCAGCCGTATTGTTTCAGAACGCCACTAACAAGGTCGGTTTGACATTCAGTAGTCAGGAGATGGAATTCAATGATGGCTATCGCAACCCAATGATCCCCGATCAATTTTCGGAACTCGGACCGGGATTGGCGATACAGGATTTTGATCAAGATGGTCGCAATGACGTGGTAATTGCCGGGGCTCGCGGCCAATCGCTTGCGATATTCAGGCAGCTTGAAGATGGAAAATTCCGAGATTTGGATGGAGCGTGGCGTGAAGATTTTGTTCGTGAAGGTATCGCTCCTTTGATACTCGATACGAATCAAGATGATCTTCCAGACATTTTGATTACATCTGGCAGCAGTGAATTGAGGTCAGATGATGAATTGCTGGAGGATCGTGTCTATTTGAATCGAGATCGACTTGTTTTAATTCAGTCCGATTCGGTCTTGCCGTCGAATGTCGACAGTAACGGCTCTGCAGTGGCTGCCGACTTTGATCAGGATGGCGATTTGGATTTGTTTATCGGCGGGCGCCTCTCAATTGATTACTATCCTGAATCTCCCAGAAGCCGATTGCTGCAAAACGACAATGGCACGTTTGTTGATGTCACCCGGCAAATCGCGCCCGAGTTATTCGAATGCGGCATGGTCACATCGGCAATCTGGAGTGACATCAATAACGACGGCAAAATTGATTTGATGGTGGCAACTGACTGGGGACCAGTTAAATATTTTCAAAACGATGGCCAGCGGTTCAACGAAAGGACCGAAGAATTGGGTTTGGCCGAAACCAAAGGACGCTGGCGAGGGATCGACGCGGGCGATTTTAATCAGGATGGCCGAATCGATTTTGTTTTGACCAACCGGGGTGTGAATAACGCGCATCAAGATAAGCCAAGCAAGATTTATTACTCTGACTTTAACGAGGATGGAAAAGTCGAGTTTATCGATGTCGAAACGGTAGACGGCAAAGAGTTTCCACGGGCGACTCGAGGGAAACTGGAAAAGATATTTCCGCAATTAAGGGACCTGATTCGCACCAATGTAGGTTATTCCATCAGCACGGTTCAAGATCTGTTTAGCTCGACAGATTTTTCGAAAGTTGCAGCCTTAGAATCGAATTTTCAATTTAACACTCTGTTACTCAACAAAGAATCCGGATTCGAATTTCAACCCTTGCCATTGATGGCCCAGATTAGCCAGGGCAGCGGCGTGGTCGTCGAAGATTTTGACTTGGACGGCGCTCTGGATATTTGCATTGCCCAAAACGATTCAACTACGGATCCACAGTTGGGAAGATTGATGACGGGCCTCAGTTTGTTGCTGAAAGGTGATGGGCGAGGCAACTTCCAGGCACAAATGCCGGACCAATCCGGGATTATCATTCAAAACGATGCTCGAGGACTTGCAGTGGGAGATCTGAACAATGATTTCAAACCCGATCTTTTATTTACCTGCAATGAAGGCCCAGCTCATTACTTTGAAAATCAGAGTACAAACTCGTGCTGGGCGGTCAGATTGAAAGGACCAATCGGCAATCGCAGCGGCGTCGGCAGTCGAGTTACGGCCGTTTATGGTGACGACACTCGATTTGTACGTGAAGTTACTGCCGGAGATGGCTATCTGTCACAATCCAGTCCGGATCTGTTTTTCGGAAAATCGCTTGGACAATCTTTGAAAGAGATTGAAGTTCGCTGGCCAGACGGAAAACAAACCACTACATCGGTGGACAGTAATTCCGGTTTGGTCGAGGTTGATTACGAGTAAATTTGTGTTGGCGATCGCCAATGCTTCCGACAAGCGACTTGGCATTGAATCCTCACTCAAACCAATCGGAAGACCCAAAGCTAAATAACGTAGCCTGCCCCCCTTTTGTGTGCCGCGTCCCAATTGGCCTGTGTCCAGACGGCGGAGTTTAGGTGGAACCCCCCCTCCTCTTAATCGGAATGGAGTTGCTCAACTTAGTCTAGTACATTCTCGATCGTCGCGCGACGCGAGAGTGAATCTCCAATCCGCTGGCGGAGGTCGCTCAATGACTTTCGCTTGAACCCCACGACTACTGGACGAGCACACGATGGTAAACGCATATTCGATTCGTTTTGTAATCTCAAGTCAGTTTTGATAACACGGCATTGCATCTTGAGTAGTTACCGCCAAGCCTTGGCCAGCGGTAGGGTATCGTTCGGTTCTTTACTCAAGCAATAAAGGGGGTCAAAGCAATAAAGAGCAATAAACGGGGAAGCAATAAACGGGGTCAAAGCAATAAACGGGGTCAGGCTACGTTGTGACGAGTATTTTGCTATACTCGCTGAATGCCTAGACCACCAAGAAACACAACCGCCAATGTTTGTTACCATGGCACTCAAACCAATCGGAAGACCAAAAGCTAAATAACGTAGCCTGACCCCCTTTTA
>CAZOXC010000500.1:0-3450 GCA_964583205.1 uncultured Pirellulaceae bacterium
CAAGTCACCACTTGCCGGCCCAAACTGTCCGCCGGTTGGAGGCCGCACATACCAGATCGCATCCGGATTCGCCGTAATCGGATCAGGCATTGCGGCCGGTGCCTGGTTTTGTCCAAGTGGCACTGCCATCGGTAACGCCGGTCCGGTGGTTGCCGAGTTCGCGGGAACCGAAGCGGCCGCATCGACGACTGGCTGTTGACCAGCGTTCTGCGGCGCGACATTTTGTGACGCAACGTTCTGTGGCGCGACGTTCTGTGGCGCGACGTTCTGTGGCGCGACGTTCTGAGGCGCGACGTTCTGAGGCGCGACATTTTGTGGCGCGACATTCTGAGGCGCAACATTCTGAGGCGCAACGTTCTGTGGCGCGACATTCTGAGGCGCGACATTCTGTGGAACCGCGCCTGGCTGAGCGGGATTGGCATCAACCAGAACTTTAGGAATCGACTCTATTGTCTCTACAGGCGTGACTGCCGGAACCTCCGGTTGGGCCTGAGCTGGTGATGCCGGTTGAACTGTTGCCGTTGAAACTGGTTGAACCGCTGCGGGCTGAACTGGACTGGGCTGAACTGAACCAGTCGCAGGCGAGTTTCCACCGATTGACAAAGCTGTCCCGCTTCCCTGTCCAATTACCCGATCATTCACTGGCGCTGGTTGAGCCTGAACATCTGATTGCGCGGCAGACCCGCTGGCTTCAGTTGCCGGAGCTGCAGCACCCGCTGCCTGGCGAGCTCGCGCTTTCATTTCTTTAAGCTGTTGATCTGAAATTTGAGACTCGGCCGGCACTGTAAGTTTGGTTTTACATTTCGGACAAGTGCCAGTCTTTCCAGCCAGTTCAGTTTTGATGTTCAGAATTTTCCTGCAGTTGCTGCAAGCAAAACGAATGCCCATTGCGATCTTTGAAGCGAGGTGAGTGGTTGCCAATTACCGATTATACCTGTGCTGCAGCAAAGTGGAAGTTTCCAACTCCCTTCCTTACTATTTATAACGAGTCTATCACGGCTCGAGCCTGTTCACACAAAGCATTTGCCGATTCGCGGCTATTGGCTTCCGAGATTACCCGCACAATCGGCTCGGTATTTGAAGCTCGAATCAACACCCAGCGATCGTCCCAATCCAATCGCAGTCCGTCCAATCGACTGGGGCGAGCATCAGAAAATCGAGATTCGATCGCATCCAATGCAGAATGAATCTTGTCGCGATCCAGGTTGACAACCGTTTTAACAATCGAATAACTCGGCAGCCCCGCGACAATTTCACTCACAGAACGATTTTCTGCCGCCAATCGATCCAGCACCTGCGCCATTCCTACAAAACTGTCGCGGACATATCCGACCATCGGATCGATGGGACCACCATTGCCTTCGCCACCATAAACTGCCTGGCTCTGAATCATCTGGTCGCAAACATTTGCCTCACCGACTGCGCTCAAGATACATTCGCATTGGTGGTTGGCTGCGATATCAACCGACATCCGACTGGTCGCACAATTGATCACGACGGGCCCCTTGCGAGTCCTCAACGCATGGTCAAGCGTGATTGCCAATGTCATTTCCTCGCCAATATAATTTCCCGTTTCGTCCATGACCGCCAGTCGATCGGCATCAGGATCCTGCGCGAAAGCGACATCATACTCACCCTGCCCGACGAGCCCACAGAATTCAGCCAGATTCACTTCGGTCGGTTCCGGTGGGTTGGTAAACAGTCCATCCGGCGTCCCGCCCACAAACTTGGACTGAACATTCAATTCCGCAAACAATCTGGCCGCCAACAAACTACCGGCACCATGATTGGCATTCAACAGAACTCGAAACTGCCGGTTGCGAATCGCTTCAACGTCAACCGTCTTGAGAACCTTGGCCAGATGCGCATTCAACGTATCTTGAATACCATTGATTCGCCCCACTTTAAAATGATCCACCCAAACTGGATCTTGCGAGTTATACGCTGCACGAACCGCTTCACCCAAGTCAGCCGAAATCACTCGACCATCCGAACCAAATAACTTGATCCCGTTATATTCGGGCGGGTTGTGACTGGCCGAAATCTGCACCCCACCGGCGGCGTTGTTTTCTCGAACCAACACACCCGTGGTCGGCGTGGCAGCGACATCACCAAACATGACTTCGCGACCCACGGCTGCCAAAGCCGCACAAATCGCGCTGGCCAGCATAGGACCTGTCGTGCGGCCATCACGAGTCACCACGACCGGCCCGGCATCCAGCTTGGAAACAAAGGCTGCCACATAACGGGAAGCCAAAACCGGATCCAGACTGTGGCCCACAATGCCTCGCAAACCTGAAACGCTGATGATTGGGGTATTTTTCATTCTTCACACTGGAATCGAGCTCATTCGCCTTGTACCAAAATATCGCTAACAACTAAAATTTTGGCACAAACTTTCGTAACCAAGTGTGGCAATTGTAGTTCGTCGCCACAACTCTGCCTACAAGAATATGTCTGGATGAAATGACCCAACCCAATACTCAAATTGACCTCGCCACACTCACTCGATCCATCGAACAAGCTGCCGAAAATGGCCAGCTGACTGCGGGTGCAGTGGAAAACATCAAAATCTGGCTTACCGAAGAAGCATACGCCGAGTACGTCGAACAAATCGCCGAACATATTCAACAGGAAAAATGGCAGGAACTGGATGACGTTTTCTGGACCATCATTCCCTTTGGAACTGGCGGGCGTCGAGGCAAAATGTATCCTTTCGGAAGCAACGCCATTAATCGTCGAACGATCGGTGAAAGCGCTGAAGGACTTGCCCGCTACGTTAAACAAACCAATCCCGCTGGACCCTGGAGTTGCGCAATCGCATACGATACTCGCCATCGTTCACGCGAGTTTGCCGAGTTATGTGCGGGCATCATGGTCGCCAACGGCTTTGATGTATTTTTCATCGACGATTATCGCAGTACGCCCGAGCTATCTTTTCTGATTCGATACAAACAATGTGATTGCGGAATCATGGTGACCGCCAGCCACAACCCTCCCAGCGATAACGCTGTCAAAGTTTATTGGTCAAGCGGTGCGCAACTGATCCCGCCACACGACAAAGCAGTCATCGAAGAAGTTGGCAAAGTTCAACAGTTTGAAGTGGCCGATTTTCAAAAGTCAATCGAGCAAGGCAAAGTTCACTTGTGCAAGGAAGAAACTGATACAGCTTTAATGGCTGAACACTTGAAGCACAGCTTTGACGGACCCCGGGATCTTAAAGTGATTTTCTCGCCGCTGCACGGAGTGGGAGAATTTAACGTCAAGTCCCTGTTGAACGAAGTCGGATTCAATGAACTGGAGATCTATGGTCCGCATCGCGAGCCCAGTGGTGATTTTCCCAATGTGCCAGGCCACGTTTCCAATCCTGAAAACGCGGCGGTATTCGAATCGATTATCGAGCATGCTCAGAAGACCGGCGCCGAATTGATCCTGGCCTCGGATCCCGAT
>CAZOXC010000501.1:0-3447 GCA_964583205.1 uncultured Pirellulaceae bacterium
CCATTGGGACGCTTGGGAATCTCACCTTCCACTTTTTTGTATTGATCAAACCGATGATGAATGACGGCAGTTCCCTGTGTCGCATTCAGCAGCTTGGTTCTCAATCCAATCAGACCTCGAGCTGGAATGGCGAACTGGGCGGTTGTGTAGTTTCCGCGAGCTCCCATTTCAATCAACTCACCACGTCGATTTCCGACCAGTTCCATCACGCTGCCAAATTGCTCATTGGGCGCCTCGACATTCAACAGTTCGAAAGGCTCGTGCCATTCATTTCCGACCTTCTTTTTCAACACTTGAGGCTTGCCGATTGAAAGTTCGAATCCTTCCCGTCGCATCGTTTCGATCAGCACTGCCAGGTGCAGAATCCCTCGCCCAGCGACGGCAAAAGCGTCGGCACCTTCCACCGAGCGGACTTGCAGAGCAACGTTTTTTTCCAGCTCACGATTGAGTCGCTCGCGGAGTTGCCGGCCAGTCACATACTTGCCTTCTTTACCTGCCAGCGGCGAACTGTTGATCGTGAACACCATTTCCAGCGTCGGTTGATCAACCTCGATTCGAGGTAATGCTGCAACCGATTCGTGACCCACGATCGTGTCGCCGATTTCGATTCCTTCCAGGCCAACCAGCGCCGCAACGTCGCCGGCCGAAGCCGCCTCAACTTCGACTCGTCCCAATTTGTCAAACAGATGCACGGTCGCCACTTTGGCAGATGATTTTTTGCCGTCGGCCTGCAGCAACTGAATTGTGTCACCCGGTTTCACCTGTCCGGCAACGATCCGGCCGATAGCAATTCGACCCACGTATTCTGACCAGTCGATGGTTGTCACCTGCATCTGCAAATGCTTTGCGTCACTGATCTGTGGTGGCGGAACCATGTTGTAAACCAGTTCCAGCAAGGGCTTCATGGAATCCGAAGGCATGTCGGGGCTGGGGGTCGCGAATCCTTCTTTGGACGAAGCAAAGATGTAGTGAAAATTCTCCATCTGTTCTTCACCGCCCATATCGACGATCAGTTCCAACGCTTCGTCCAGAACTTCCACAGCACGTTGATCGGGTTTGTCAATTTTATTGACCACCACAATCGGCTTGAGCCCGGCTTCCAGAGCCTTGGACAGTACAAAGCGTGTTTGTGGCATCGGACCCTCGGAAGCGTCGACCAGCAACAAAGCGCCATCCGCCATTTTAAGGACTCGCTCAACTTCACCGCCAAAATCGGCGTGACCCGGCGTATCGATGATATTGATTTTGATATCCCGATATGGCAGCGCAATGTTCTTGGCAAGAATCGTGATGCCTCGCTCCCGCTCCAGGTCGTTGGAGTCGAGGATTCGTTCACCTTTTAACTGCGAGTCTCGAAATTGACCACTCTGACGAAGCAGGCAATCCACCAACGTCGTTTTGCCATGATCGACGTGGGCGATAATCACGATGTTCCTGATATCTTCGCGGCAATTATTTTCTGCCATGTGGGTCTCTGCGCAGTAAGGGTTCGAGGATGGTTGAGGTTTCGATTTCCGGCAAATTCGAGAAAGGCAAATCGTAGCAGAAGCCCACCGAATCCGTAATGCGAAACCGGTGTTTCTACCGAATGCCGACTCGTGTTGGCCACTCGGATGGCACCCGCAGTCAAACTTGCCGTGGCCCCGCCATTGAACTCGGTGTTCGCACCTTCCATTTATGTATTCGCTCAGAACGCTTGACTTCGGAATGCAATCAGCCGAATTCCCGCAGCCGGCCAACGCCGGCTTTTTTTATTGGTGTTTTGCCTGTTAAACGTCAAATCTTCAACTTTCCAGTGATTCCGGGTAAGTCCCGCCGTGCGGCCTGTGTCTTGGTTGTGTGTTTACTGCGAGGCGACTAGCGTTCGCATTACAATTAATGACATGCACCAGGCTATCGTGGAAATTTCGTTGCTTACCCATCAGCCCGTCCAGAATGATTCGGCACGCGGATCTGCGTGCCAGGATCGCTCTGCTGAACTTGCATTGATGAATCGGCTGGCAAGTGGCGAGGAATCGGCGATGACGGAATTGACGGCAGAGTACGGTGAAAGGTTGCAGCGGATGCTGGTCCGGCTGTGCGCCTGGTCGGACGATGCAGACGACTTGCTGCAGGAAGTGTTGCTCAAGGTCTGGCAAAAAGCGAATCGATTCGATGGCAAAGGATCCCTGGAAGGCTGGCTGCGTCAAATCGCCATCAACCAGTTTCGCAATCACCATCGCAAACGGAATTCGATCCAGCGGATGCTCAAAACGTTTGCCGGACTGGCAACACCAGTCGAGCACCCTGCGGATTCGCAGCTTGATCAAATCGAGTTAACCCAACATGCGATGCAACGACTTGGCAAAGCCGACCGGTCGGTACTGGTCCTGCACTACCTGGAACAGTTGTCGATTGAAGACACAGCCAGACTTTTAAACATTTCCACTGACACGCTGCATGTTCGCCTCCATCGGGCTCGCAAGCGCATGAAAACAATTGTGGAGAAACTGGAACAGCCATGAACCCCAATCATCAAGACGACAAATTCCTGGCCAGCCTGCTTGTGAAATCCGACCAGGCGCTTGTGAATCAACAATCGCTGGCCAACGACAAGTTCGATGCGCAATCAATCGCCAGACAAGTCGCCGTCAGGCGAAAGCAAATCCGCAAACGGCGTCGCCGAGTTCTACAAACCGCCTGCGGTGTACTGGCAGCGCTGCTGATTCCCGTCAGCATCGTATTGGTCAGCCAGTCTCCCAGTAACGACAGTGTTGTCGGTCGAAATTCCGGCAACACACCAGCAGCCACTAAGTCACATGGTACGACACCAAGTGGCACTCAATCAAATAGCGCTCAGCATACCGGCAACACCGGTGAAGTTCGGAATGCCAATGAAGTTCCGAATGCCACTGACGAATCACAACACACGATTGACGCTGCAGCAATTCAGGCAGAGATCCAACAGATTGAGCAGGAATTGTTGTTGGAGAGGAAACGGCTACTGACCCATCAGCGACATTTTCAACGGCATGCTGATCAATTGCGAGAATTCAGTTCACTCAACCAGAAACTTGAACTGGCCAAACTGCGTGAACAGCATGCGAAACAACTTGTGGAAACTTCAATCACACTTGAATTCTAATTCGATCAAACCTTGAACAAGGAGATTCATAATATGCGACTCAAAACTAACAACCGAATACTTGGCGCCGCGTTGTTACTGGCAATCATTTTCCTGATTGGCGCTCCGGTGGCAGCGAAGATTCAGGACGATGACCTTCTGGAGTTGGCCAGGAAGAATCCGTTAACCTTGCTGAATCCAGACGTAATCGACTCGGTAAAAGTATCGCACGATTGGATGAAGCGACAGCAGCAGATGACGGCCGCTTACCTGGAAAACCAGTTGAATGAATTGGCCGATCGTCGAAACCAACTTTTGGCGCAAACAAAGTCCATGCGTGAATC
>CAZOXC010000502.1:0-3426 GCA_964583205.1 uncultured Pirellulaceae bacterium
GTATGGTGAATCAAACAATCAACTGTTCAGGCGTTTAGTGGATTGCTTTTTCCAGCCGCGGGCATTTGTGCGATCCAATCCATACACACTGAGCGAAGGAAACGCATCCTGGCTGATCTGGCACTGTCTGGCCGCCGGAAAAATGAAAGATCACACTCGTTTACTTTCCGCCGACCTGCTGGGCGATGAAGTCACATTAACTCGTTTACGTGAATTCTTTGACGCCACTCGTGAAGAGGAAACGTCGCTGAGTATCTATGACTACCAGCAGATCGAAAGATATTACATAGCCGCACTCAAGGACAAAGGCATCCTGGATAGCGTGTTCCAACAAGCCGAGTCGTTCAGCAGACAGTTTCATGATGCGGACCTGATGATTCAAGCCGCTGTGGCACAGGATAATTGTGCCGAGTTGTTGGAGTTCGGAAATCGTAACCCCGAGTTTTCGTCGGAAGTTGAACTTGCACTGTCGTACTACGGCCAACACAAACTGGACGAGCCTGTATGGGGCGAATTTCGCAAGCGTTTCGTTCCGGGAATCAACCAATACAACCACCTTGATCCAGTCTACCTGTTTGTGTCGAGCGAAAGCGAAATCGGGTCAAAAGATGATCTGCTGCGACTGTTCAAGGAACAGGTGACTGAGGCCGGTCAAGCTCGTGAGATTCCTGTTGAATCCAAACACACGCCAAACGTGAGCCACTATCAGTTCCAATTCAACAATCAAACTGTGCACCTGTCGATTGGCTCCGAGCCGATCGCCAAGATTATTGACCACCCGGACGACCAATTGTCAGAGAGAATTCGCAACTGCAACCATTGGCTGGTTGTGGATTTAGTCAAACCGCCAGTCGACTATGAAAAACAGGAAGAAATCAAAACAGAATTCCGACAGCAGATCGTGCAGCCTCTTCTCCAGCAGGAAGACTTTATCGCAGCCTACTTTGAACAGGAAGGCAATGTCTTACTCAGAGATCAGGCCTTGAAACTGGTTAGCGCCAGTGCGGACGATGATACGTATTTGGGATACCAAGGCATCTACTTCACCTACAACTTTACTCGCCGCGCCAGCAGCAGAGAGCGAAATTACAACGAATTGAATTCAGAACTTCAACAAAGACCTGATTTGGATAACGTGGCACTCAAGATTGCTGTTGAGATTGAGAACAGCGCTTGCTTTGAGAAACTCTGGCTGGATGTCGAGCGTCTGGAACGCATGACCTGGAATCAATTCAAGTTCATTGCGAAACCAGTAGATGATTCGTTGCTGAATTCCACAATCACCAGCGACAAGCCCTACGAAATTACGAGTGTGAGAGTTGTCGACTGGAAATTTGAATAAGACCGGGCGGGTCGTTGCCGTCTAGCGACTCAACTCTTCCAGCATTTTCATCAGAGGTGACATGGGCGAATCGGCGGCAGCAGACTTCCGCAGATCCCAGGCGTCCACCCAGGCTTGACTGGTGAAGCTGAATTTTTCATCCATCAGTCGAGCTTCAAAGTCGGGCATGTGCGCTGCTCCATAGAAGATGGCAATCTTTTTGTTGCCCTCTGCCATCTGTTCGCTCAACACTTTCATCGCTTCGATATTTCGATCGGTTACGATCATCTGGTTGAGGGTACTGCCCAACCCCGCTTCCAGGTCGTCGCTGGAAAATTGCGCGGCCATCATCCGCCGCAGCTTGTAGGGCGAGTTAAAAGCATCCAGCATTTCGCTCATGGTCATATCGGCATTGGCTTGCTGAGCGGCCGGATTGTTCATCATTTCGGAAAACGCACTTAAGGCAACTGACCAACCGGTCTGACCTCGCTCAGCCATTTTTTGTTGCATCTCTGACGGGGACAGGTCTGCGTGAACAAAATTAGACTTGTTGTAGTCGATGCCCGCCAACTGGGATTCCAGCCCCAGCATTTGTTGAGCCGAGTTCTGCAGGAACGACAAGGGATTACTGGAACGATGACCGGCTTGAGGAATGTTGTTTTCATCGGGCGCGACCAGCTCATACAGCACGACGTCGTAGTCGGTAAACAACTCGTTCAACACTTCATAGTAACTGCCGCTGCCAATGTGAACCGCGCCAATCAAATCCACACTGGTCTCACCATCTTCACTGGTAAACCGAGTGATCGAAGTCTGCATCGCCAGGGGCTCTTTGTTCTCATCCAGTGTCTGGCGAATATATTTCAGCCTGGTTTCAGTTTGCTCCTGACCAAGTTCCGAAGTGGTCGTTTGAGCGGCCACCGGCTCACAATTACAAATGTAGGCGAACAGTGCTGTCAGCAGCGCCAAAAAAGAAAAGCAGATCTTGCGAATAGTCATATGAGAATCACCAGGCGAGAAAGAATACCAATGGAATTACAGCTTCTGTTCGTACAGTCCCTATCGATATTGGACTAATTGCTGACAGATCTTGCTTGTTTCGCCCGGTATTCCTCGCAAATAGCCCGGGTCCCGAAGCGGTGAATGCGCGAATTCACCCGAAAAAACCGGGCTCGGCATGTATCGCGATTTTCAAGCTCGGCTGGTGACTGCTGAATGTTCCAGCAAATCAACATAGGCGCCGTCAACCAGATCATCGTCAGAGATCATCAACGATTGCATCAATTCCCGGGCGACAGATTGGCCTGCGGATTCGGTTTGCTGATCTTCAAGCACCACTTCCAGTTCGCAGAACGTTCCCAATCCATCGACTTCGTCAAAGTGAATACGAGTCTGTTCGAGAAGGTAGAGTTCTCGCCGCTTTTTAACCACACCTCGAATTCCGTGAGCCCGAGTCAGCAACTCCAACATGGAATCAGGTTCGCAACTTGAGCGCCAGTAGCTGGAACAAGTCGGTTCGGTGGCATTCGAGCGATGATAGAAGATCAGTTCGGCTGACCCATCACGAAAGTCTCGAAGTTTCAAGCGACCTTCCGCGACATTGAAAAAGGTGTCGGTCTGTAAAATGATTTCAGCCGGCTGCGGCGTAATTTCGTGCAACCGCTGTTTGAATTGATGAGCGTTTTCAATCCGGGCTTTGATTTCGATATTTCGAGCCACCTGTCTCTCCTGAGTTAGCCGGGGCTAAGCGCTGCTCGCTTTAGTCGTCGCCGATCCGATTCTTTTAACAATGCCTTGCGAACTCGAATTTGCGAGGGCGTGACTTCCACCAGTTCGTCCGATTCGATCCATTCCAAAGCGGCTTCCAGACTCATTTTGCGAGCTGGCTTAAGCAGGATATTTTCATCGCTGCCGGAGGCTCGCATGTTAGTCAGTTTCTTCTCTTTCATCGGGTTAACCGGCAAGTCATTGTCCCGACTGTTTTCGCCAACGATCATCCCTTCGTACACATCGTCGCCCGGCGAGACAAACATATCGGCACGTTGCTGCAAACCAAACAAGCCAAATCCAACAGCCTTGCCATTTGCGATAGACACCATCACGCC
>CAZOXC010000503.1:0-3419 GCA_964583205.1 uncultured Pirellulaceae bacterium
TGCCCATTGATGCCCAGGCCAACGGGGTCGCGAAATAGAATGTGTCTTTGTTGTTGACTTCGGCCCCTCGCTCCAGCAGCAGTTTCACCACTTCGGTATGACCTCGTTCACAGGCATACGACAACGCGGTGGCTTCATATCGAGTCTTGGCGTCAACTTCGATGCCCGAGTCCAGAATCGCTTCTACTTTTTCCAAGTCGCCTGATTTAGCTGCTTGCCACAGATCCGCTGGTTTGTAATCTTCGGCTTGTTCCTGAGAGAAAGCAGGTGTCGTTAAGAAATCGCTTGAGAACACAGACAGTGAAAACAGAGCAACTACGACCAAAGCGTATTGGTTTTGCATGGATAAATGCCGATTTTTGAATGGATTGGTTTGAGATCGATTGGACCCTAACCATTATCTGGTAGTTTGAATTCGCCAACAATATGAGTTGGACCAGCAAAAATCCGATTATTCTGGGGCTTTGGTATCAGATTCGATCCGCGGCATAAAAAAACACACCCCGAAAATAAGATCGAGGTGTGCAATAAAACAGGCGGGGTCAGATCCGCCCAAAATTTAGTTTCATCCGTCTTCGGCCAGACAAAAACTCTGTTTGCTGGCGGCGAAACGGCTTCAAATTGCCGTAATTTGACAATTTAAACCAAGGTATGTTCTGATTATTGAACAACTGTTCGAAGCTTCAAAAGAATCCTTACACGATGAATCGAAAAAAATATTTAAGTATTTCACTTGGTTGTTTAGCCGCGTTGCTCTGTTTTAATTCATACGCTTTCGGACAACCGGGCGGGAGTGCCGATGATCAATCCGTTAGTCAGCCAACGGAATGGGAGCTTGAACAGGAATGGCTCGAGGGCCGTGACGTCGAAGCGGCTTTGCGAATCTTGAAGGAGCTCCGCGATGACACTGAGTTTTCGCTTGAGGACGAAGGTTTGCTTCGAGTCCTGAACTGGCAGTTGAGGTTCGAGCAACTCAATGAGGCGGAAAAAACATTTAACCAGATACCTGAGTCGTTTGTGGTTTCTGAGTCGGAAAATCAGTTTCCGTTCGCGTTAGCGTTAAAACTGAATAAGGTGCCTCATCAGTACGATATCCTGGAGGAGTTTATTAACCGTCCCACTCTGGTGCTCGATCAAACACAGCGGGAGATCGGGCAAGATCGAATTAATATGTGGCGAGTATTCCAGCAATGCCAGGCTAGAGACTTGGAGGCGGCGATTCGGTACGCCGAACAAATTTCGGTTTCTCCGGAATTGCTCGACGAACCCTTCGGACAAAGGGATTATAAGACCAGCGAGTATCTTTGTGTGAGTGCCTACAACACAATCTTTGGGGTGGCGGTTAGTGCCGGCAATGCAGAGTTGGCCGCCGAGTTGTTGGATAAATTTGAATACGATTCAGATCGTCGGACTCTGTTAAGGCATCGGGAAGACTCTATCCGCGAGCTGGAGCCCAGCGAGGCTCGCGAACAACTGCTGTCCAACCTAAGGGAGTCGTATCAGGAAAGGCGAAAAGTACAAAAGCAACAGGTCAAGGATAAAGACTTCGCTGCCATGGAAGAATCATTGAAGGGCTTTGGTGAAAATCCGGACAGGAACTTCAAACGGGCAATCCAGTTGATGCAGATCTATCAGGAGTTGGGGCGTTCTGCTGACCTTGCTCGATGGTTTGATTTGTTTGTCGCAACAGCAGATACCTATCGTTCGCCAGATCCGAAGTTGTTCGAGTTGTTTGCGGCAAACGGACGAGAGAGCCAGGCGATCGAATACTTTGGTCCGTTGGCACTGGTGTCCTCTAATCGTTTCCAGTCTGTTCAGGCGGCACGTCAGCCGCTGTGTAGATATGCAGTAAAACTTGCCAAAGAGGGCAAGTTGCTACAGGTTGCAGAAGTGATCAGCAGCATCAAAGAGCCAGTGTGGCGTTCGGCGGCGCTTGCCAAGATGTCACAAGTCGTCGCAAGTAGCGAACCGGAGTTGAGTCGGCAATGGTGGGACGAGTCCAATCGAGTTTTGGATTTGGTAGAAGATACCGAACTGTTTGATTTACGACTTGGCCGCAACTATGTTCATCTGAGCCTGGCGTCAGTGCAGGAAGACTTTGATGACATGATGGCTCGATTCAAAGATAAATCACGTGCGGCATCCAGTTTGGAACGCTGGATGCAAAATTCAATTGGCGTTGAAGAGCTTCCGTCTTCGATGGTTCGCAAATGCGTTGACATTATCGCCAATTTTGATGCCCGTAAACTGGAGGGTATCGTTGGAGATCTACAACAAGATGACCGTTACGAAGATTGTGTCTATGCCGCGATGCGAATGCAGGAAGACACCGACATTGGTTACTTTTCCTATGTCAATTACCAGTTTAAACAATTCTTCGAATATGCAATCGACCGTATGAGCATCGAGCAGATTGAAACGATCTTCGATCGGCAGCTTGCCAAGCACCGGGGAGTCGTGATGAAAGCAGCGATGGTGGCGGCGAAAGATCAAAAGCGGGATGACATAGTAGAACTGATTTGGGCTCGCATGGATGACACGGACGATGACCTGCGTTTATTCAACAAGCTTGCCGGGTATTTCATTAAAAACGGCAATCGGGACAAACTGAAAACACTGCTGGAATTGCCCTGGCCCGAAAGTCAGTTTCTCGACGATGACCCGGTTGGCAACAATTGGCGATTGGAGATCAACGGGTATCGAGGCTTGCCACAGGAACTGGCGGCCCAAATCGGAGGAACCGAGATGCTGGAGTTTGCCGAATCCATTGAACGCCCTGAGGCGCGGGCGATCGCCTACCAGCAAGCGTTGTTGCAGGTTGCCGAAGACGGCGGTTTAGCCAAGGTCGAACAACTGTGCAACAAAATGGTTGATCGCCGGCAACGCGCTCAGATCTTGTTGTCCGTCGTCGAAAAGTATCTGAGTCGTCCGGTCAAACGCAAGAATTGATTCAGGTCTATTTTTCAATCTTCTTTTCGATACGCTGCAGCACTGACAATATCGCATCCAGTTTTTCCAGACTGGAGTCGTTGGAATCGCTGGATGGCGAGGTCGAACTGGTGGTTGCCTGATCCGTAAATTCGTCTCGCAGTCGCAGCACTTGATCACGAAATTCCTGGGCATTTTCGATTCCAACGATCGACAGAGTGGCGGCCGCGGCTCCACTGGTTTGGCCGGCAGTTTCGAACGAGAGCTTGTGCAGGTCTAACATTCTCATGATCGGTCCTTGCACCATTCCAATATCGGTAATCTTCTCCATCGGCACGGTCTTCTCAACTCGCACCATCAGTCCTTTGTTCAGGACGACCGAGCGGCGGGTGACGGCACAGCGCAACTTGTCCAGATAACGCCCGATAAAAAATGGTCCCACGATCAGCCAGATCGGTATCAAAACGACCCCCACGATCGACACCATACAG
>CAZOXC010000504.1:0-3414 GCA_964583205.1 uncultured Pirellulaceae bacterium
CTATTGAATTTGCCCGCAATCCGTTCGACTCGGTAGGGGAACCAGGTCGGTTCGATCGAGACGTTAGATTCCTTGCCCGAATGATTCGCGAACACCTGGCCATCAAGAGCAATGCGAGGCTCCGGATCGCCTGCCTGGTGAGTGAGGCTGACATTCAAAATATCAATCGTTCCAACCGGCTGCAGCCGATCCCACAATTCCTGTTGCGAAGTACCGATGGCATGCCGAAGCTGCGCATCCAGTTCAACACTTTGGCAATTGAAATCCAGCTTTAATCCGGACACCTTGGAATAGTATCCGTTGCAGACAACGTAGCCATTGTCTTTCGATCCCTGCAGTTGCTCAAACTCGACTCGACCATTTCCGCCTTTGACCACTCCGCTAACGTTGTAGAAGGGGTAATCGAACAACTGATGGCGGATCGAGCAGTTGCGCAATTGGATATTGAACGAGTCGCTGACATTCTCTTGTTGAGGTGTCGTCTTGGTCCAGGTTGATGCAAAACTGAATTCGCCAGATGGTGAAAAATCCTTGATCGACTTTTCCAGGGGCTCATCGTGTCGCAAGGCATCAATCAGTTTCTTGTTGATCGGCAGGAATCCATGAATTTGCACATCCAGTTTTCCCGTCCAGTTTGGTCCGGGCTGGTTGATTTTGGCTTGGATGGTCACCGGTTGCCCGTCTTCGGTTGCCTTCAAATCAACGATTGCCTGCTGGCTGTTCCAACTGAACAACCCCGAGCAATTGTTAATCCGGTATGGGTACTTGTGAAATTCGAATGAACAGTCGTTACCGGTCGCAACCAGGTCCGGTAGGAAATTGCGTCCGTCGAATTCCAACACCCAGCGCAAATCAACGGTGCCTCGCGGCGAGTATTCGCGCCAGGTTTTCTGTATCTTCGGCGAAAGCTTGCTGTACAATTCGTCATTCAGCGCGACATTTTCCCAATCGCCCGCCATTCGCCAGGGCGTATTGCTTGCGTATCCCTGTTTAACAAAACTGACTTGCTCAAACCGTCCCTGCCCGGCATTACCCTGGATTTGCGCAAGCTGAATTTGGTCCTGGGTCAGATTGAACTGCCCTGAACAATTCACCAGCGGAAAAGGCAGGTTTGCGTCTTGAATTTGCACATTCGCGAAACTTCCAGTCACACTGAATTGTGATTCTACAAGTCGGTCCAGGTTGCCATTTGCAGAGCCTTGAAGATTAACCTCGCCCTGAATTCGAGATTCGGAATCGATTTTTTGTCTGATTGAATCGGGAAGAATGTTTAGCAGTTGGTTGTCGACTTTGGCATTGGTTGCAGCGAACGTTGCGGCCCAACTTCGAGTTGGCAGCGACGCTTTGCCACGTAACTGAATCTGGTCAGCAAAATCGCAGGCAAAATGGCCGGCCAGCGAAACGTCTTGAATGTTGACCGGATCAACATCGAAATTGATATCGCTAAAACGTAACTCTCGCTGAAGTTCACGATCAAGATACAGAGACAATTGCGAGTCTCTCAAATACATCTTGACCGGTTGGATTGGATCCTTGGGCTGCTGAGCCAGCAGATTCGCGATCTTGGCCACATTCCATTCGTTATTTTCCACCTGATACACAACCAGGTTGGCTCGATGAATCTCAACGCCCTGGATTTCGAATCGTCCAATCAGCAATTCGGGCAACGAAGCATCCAGTTGCACAAAACATTCACCGACATCGACAATGGTCTGCCCGGTGCTGCGGAGTTTGATCTTCAAGTTGCGAATTCGAATCCCGGCGCCTTCGTCCAGTTCGCACCTGCCGACGCTGGCGATGAATTCGGAGTTTTGCAGACGTTGCTCCAGCTCGTTACTGAGTTTCTGCCTGATCTGCCCGCCGACGCTGGATTTTGCATAGCTGAACAGACCAACTCCAATCGCCGCAATTGCCGCTACGGACAACAGGATCATGCGCCATGATAACTTCGATTTGTTGAGGGAATCGTTGTACAACCGGGTCTTCCTTGACCGCAAAATTTTCCAGCAAAATTGCCGGGCATATAGTATGGCTTGAAGCCAAAACAGCCAAGAACAATCGCCAAAGATCTGCCAGTGAATTAAACCGGCGCTCCGTTTCCGATCGAGTCTTTGCAGAACCGCGACGACACCGGCGCGATGATTTGAGGATTAGGCAAGATTTATAGTGCAATTTATGCCAGCAGCAGCCTGTTTGAATGAGAATTGTCAGCAACAGATTGAAATTGGTTTACCACAGTTTCTGTTTGGCTATACTTGGGAACTCTGCTAGCAACCCTGGCGGTGTTTAAGTTCTCAGCGGCGTCTCAATGAGTCAACCTGAACAACTTTGCAGCCCAACAGCGCTAAATGAGAAACAGGAGCCACTCGAAAATTTCGCAGCGGCTCCAAAAACACACAGCCTCTTCCGGATCAATAAGCCATGAATAAGAACTCCGCCAGCGATATTCCAAACAATCAGAAACAGCTACTTTTCTGGGCCAGTTTTCTGGCTCTGACTGCGGCTGGAGTGGGATTCGTTTTTCGCGTCATGATTCCGAACATGTGGGCTGACAATTTTCAGGTAACTCTTGTTGAAGTTGGAGCTTTGACGGGTGCTGCACTTTGGCCAATTGCTATCACGATGATTTTGTTCAGTCTGATCGTCGACAAAATCGGCTACAAGGTTTCGATGTTTTTCGCGTTCGCGCTTCAGGCGATCTCCGTCGTCCTTACTTACTTGGCCTCCGATTTCACAATGATGTGGTGGGCATGTTTTTGTGCCGGATTAGGACATGGAGTTGTTGAAGCTGTCATCAATCCACTTTGCGCATCACTGTACAGAGACAGTAAAAGCAAGATGCTCAACATTCTGCACGCTTCGTGGCCAGCCGGAATCGTTTTAGGCGGTGTGTTTTATTTACTTTTGGTGAATGTTAATGCCAAACCGGAATGGGCTGACGTCAAGTGGGTTTTCTGGTTCATGCTCCTGCCGGTAATCGCGTATGGCATCATGTTTTTCCTTTGCAACCGCTTCCCGGTTGACGAACGAGTTGAAGCGAATGTTCCAATGAAAGAAATGCTTCGAGAATTTGGCGGCTTGGGAGCATTCCTGGCGGCTGCATTCTTACTTTACGAAATTTTCGGCCAAGTTGGCGCTGACGAATGGATCAAGGGCCTCAGCATGGGCGCCAACGGCAGACTTTGGATTTGCCTGGGCCTGGGTGCCGTCATAGGCTGCGTTGTCGGTTTCGTGGTCGGCTCGCCAGGCAAGATCCTGTTTTTCATTCTTTGCTTGATCATGATTCCACTTGCTACTGCCGAACTGGCAACAGATGCTTGGATTCGAACACTGATGGAGCCGATCCTGGGTACCGAATTATCTGGTTGGGCAATCGTTCTATCGGCCGGCATCATGATGACGTTGCGATTTTTC
>CAZOXC010000505.1:0-3412 GCA_964583205.1 uncultured Pirellulaceae bacterium
GCTTAAACTGTTTGCCAAGTTCAGTGAATCAAACTTTGATCCCGACCTTGATGACTCAACGTTTGCGGTCGAGATTCCCGAGGACGCCAAAGTTGTTAACCAGTTCGTTTCGGTTCCAGAGAATTTTCCTTGCGAATCCGTAGGCGATTCGCTGAGCCGACTGACCTTGAGCGATTTGGGCGGATTTCCTGTGCAGTTCAATGAATGGCAGGGGAAAACTGCAGCCCTGATCTGGATTGATGAACCGATGATCCAACGGTTTACTGACCAACTGATCCAACTCGCAGGGCAACTTGGTCAACAGGACTACAACCTGGCCGTCGTGTTGATGCAACCAGTCAACGACAACCGCACCGTTGCTCCGCTGATTGGTGAAAATATCCAGGTACTGATTGACGAACAATTTCAACTGGGAACCCGAATCGAATTAAAGACGACTCCGGCAATCGTGGTCCTGGACAAATCG
Organism: uncultured Pirellulaceae bacterium; assembly: GCA_964583205.1. Classification (GTDB taxonomy): domain Bacteria; phylum Planctomycetota; class Planctomycetia; order Pirellulales; family Pirellulaceae; genus CALMEE01. The sequence continues at coordinate 467 of CAZOXC010000505.1, forward strand.
GGAACGCTGCAATATACGCAACCGCTGGAGGCCAATTCAGAATGGTCCAGAACTTTGAAGACTGCCATGACTCGGATTCGTCAGGGCGAAAAAATCTCGAATGAAATGCGGCAACAATATGCCATTTTCCTGGAGCAGTACCGCAAGCGTCTGGCCGAATCCAGCCCCAGCAGCAATGTTCAATTCGTTTCCAACGCTGACAATCGATACTTCAATTCCAAGCAGATTTGGGAAGTCGATTCGTTGAAATTGCCCGGAAACATCGCGCTGATTGATGCTGAACGGCTGGCAATTTGCGAAGGATATCAATCGCTGGCGATCCTCGACCGGAATGGTCAGTTGCTTGATCAAGTTTCGCTGCCTGTAGAGTCTGATGAAACCGTCACGATGTTGCGGCCATTCATCTCCAGGCAGCAACTGAAACAGATCGGAGTTTTCTCTGCGCTGAGTCCGTCGATAACGATTCTGGACTCGGAGCTGGAACGAAAAGCAAAAATACCGGGGACAGATTCCAATCTGCAGATTTCAGACTTTGCCTGGCTGCCCAAAGCGGAAACCATTATTGGACTGGCCGAAGAAAACTATGTACTTTCGGGACCGCTTGATGGTAGCGCGCTGACAAAGATCGAGTTGCCCAATGCAGCTCGGTCGCTAACAGTGGTGCCTCGCACTTCAGATGTGTTTGTCTGTCTGGAAAACGGCTCGCTGGCTAAACTATCCAACGGAACTGCGGACTCAGTGCAATTGCCGACACACACCGCCGAATGGGCACAGGCGCGGTCTCGACCCAGCGAAGATAAAACCGCGGTGGTCGTCGTTGGCATTTCGCAGTCCGGTCGCTATCTGGCAACCGGGTTGGACCAACAAGGCAACCGGCGGTGGACGATTCCGGTTGGCGACCAGGCACATCAATTCCATGTCGACCCGATTAGCCACTGCGATAGTCGGCAAGTTGCCGGAGGGATTTGGGCGATTCTTTCCAGTGACCGAAAAGTGACTTTGCTGTCAGATGACGGGCGGTTTGCTGATCAAATCGAAATCCCCTTCGAGCCTCGCGGAGTTCAAATTGTCGCCAAAGGAAGAGAGACTGTCCTGATTGTTTCAGGCGGTAAACGAGTCGCCGGGTGGGAGATATCGACTCCCGCACATGCCGCCATGCTGGAACGGCCAAACAAAGGCAGCCAGAATAACTAACGGGCTGAATTGGCTCTAACTGAGCTCGTCGATCTCGCGCTTCTTCGTCAGATAAACGAATACGCCGACCGCCGCTACAAACAACAGAATCATGCGGAAACCCAGAGCCACCACGAATCCATGCTCACTGGGCAAACCAGCCTGAGAAAACCCTCGATAGAGAAAGTCCAACGCGAATTCCATTCCACCTAAACCTCCCGGTAAAGGCACCGCATTGGCCACCATCGCAATCGGAGCAATCACCAGATGGGACGTCAAGGACGGAAACGTTTCCGAAATTCCCCGAGCCACGGAGTAGATTGAAACGGCGAACAGCACAATACTGGTCAAGCTAATCGCCAGACTGGAAGCCAACACACCCAGTCGCGATCGATAAATGTTGATGACTTGAAAAAGACGCTCGATCAACGGACCGACCTTGGGCAAGCCAATCATTTTCTGACAGAACCAGGCTTCTTTCCAGTTCTTGAAAATAAACAGCAAAGCCAAAACCACTCCGCCAAAAATGGTACATCCCAACGAGAACAGGCAGACCATTTTTACCGACGCCAGCGACTGAGGATTTTCGGCCTTCAATGCTGAAAAGTCAGTAATCAAATACGCAGTCCCGGCGAAAGCAAACATCGCATACAACCCGATTACTCGATCTGCGAAAACGGTGACCACCGCTTCGGTCGCATTGCCTTTCATCTGTCGGGCAACAAACATCGCCTTGATGGCATCACCGCCCAACACTCCAAACGACATCAAGTTAAACAAGTGTCCCAGGAACCCTAAACGGATCGCATCAATCAATTTGAATTTAAGACCGATCGCTCTGACCAACAGATGCCAGCGAAAGAAAGCTGCAACGCACGCTGCCAGCCCGGCGACAATTCCGACGCTCAACCATCCAAAGTGTTTGGGAGTGTCTGCCAGCTTGGCAAACTGGTCATGCTTCCAAGCCTGATTGAACAGATAGGCAAGTATCAAAAACGAAACAGCAAACTTGAGAACCGTCACCAGGACGGACCTCCATTGCAGTTTGGTCGAGTTTTCACTTGCGTTTTTCAACATCTGTTTGTCAGACAATTTAACATCTGTTTTCAGGCAATATTGCGGTCCATCTTAATGTACGATCTGACCTGCGTTGGCCAACATTCCGCTTTGCAAATTCCAAATTTGGCGAGCTTTTCTGGACAGATTCCCAGTTTCATCGCGGATATAGCGGTTATTGTGAACGTCGCAGGACTGGAATTTCGATGGAGTCCAAACTGCGGCACAAGAAACAAAAAACGCCGGTCATGCCGGCGTTAATTTTCGAATGCCAATTCAGACCTAGGCTTTTGGCTTCATAAAAACAAATTCCATACTCTCGGGAGTGCGATGGTTGTACCGAGCATCAAACTCTTCGTCCTTCATGATCAGCAACATAATGGCTTCAACAAGAGCAATAATGCCAGCAAAGCCGCAAGTCACCAGAGAAGCAATCAATACGATTACACCTGCCATCGTCGAACCTAGATAGAAATGATGCACACCAAAACCACCCAGAAAAATGCCCAAGAGCCCCGCTACTACTTTTGTTTTTCCTCTACCCGACATAATTCACCTCGAATCTGGTTAGTTTAATTTTGAGCTAATTATTGACAAAGTATTGAAAGTTACAAGTCGACTACCAAGTACATTTATCGCAATTCTGCCCTGAATCGAAACGGATTTGCAAATGATACAACTTTTTCACAAACCGCATTCGAGCTGATCAGCAGCGAT
>CAZOXC010000506.1:0-3400 GCA_964583205.1 uncultured Pirellulaceae bacterium
ATCTGAAGAAGACTGGTCGGCAGCCACCGGCTGGGAATTCATCCGACGATTGACCCTGGGCGGGCTGCGGGTCTCAAATCCTTAAAATTCGTTGTTGGGCCGCTGGTTTTCCTGAGGCTCGCCCAAGCCTGCAGCACCGTAGGCAATTCAGCGACGGGACGTTAAAATACGCGATTCGCACAGTCCAGATCTCATTCTGGATGTATTAAATTGAAATCCTGTGGCGGTTGGACATGGCCAAAAAAGCGGCAAAAAAGAAGACGACGAAAAAGACGACCAAGAAGAAGGTGACGAAGAAGAAGGCAGCCACCAAAAAAGCAGCCACCAAAAAGTCAACCGAAACGAAAACGACCAAAAAGAAAAAGAAGCGAGCCTCGCGCAAGAAAAAGAATGTCGAGGTCCGGCTCCGGCTGTTCTGGGGCGTTTTCAATCACGCCATGAAGCGAGTTGCCTTGTACGAGTACAACCAGAAAAAGGCAGCCGAAAAGAAGGCCAAGGAAATCACCGATTCGGGCAAACCACCTCACTTCGTGATGAAGGTCAAAGAGCCGGTGGAAATCGTCGAAGAAGAAGCATAAATCTCTCGGCTGACAATGTAACTACGGCTGGCAATGTAACTACGGCTAACCCAGCCGTAGTTTTCATGTTGATACTATTCTGCCGAATGGATTCACTTCTGCAGGACGGGATCGTGGCCCTTGCGTAATCGCAGAATTACGATCGCCCAGAACGTAATGATCAACAAGGGCATCAACATCATCAATCCGATGCTGGTCGCGTAACCCGCTGCCAAGTGCTCGTTAATCGTATCTTTGCAATTCGGGCAAGCCAGCAAGTCGAAAATCAAATTGTCGAATGCGGAAAACAACATTTTCGGTTCTTGATCCAGTTAAGTCGCGACTTCTACCGCTGGGAACCACCAGTAGATCATCAAGTATACCAGCACACCGGTGATGGAGACGTAGAGCCAGACCGGAAAGGTGATTTTGGCAAACTTTTTGTGGGTTGTTCGTTTGTCTCGCAGGCCCAACACAATGGTCGTGATCGCCAGGAAGGGAACCAGGGCTGCCAGAATAACGTGCGTTATCAGAATGATGTAGTAAAAAATCGCCGCAGTCGGATAGGTCTCGCGAGGAAACGGTGTGTTGGCGAAATTCAATTTGTGGGTTACATAGCTGACCAGAAACACACAGCTAACCGCAAAGCAGGAAATCATTGTCCATTTGTGAGCGGTTTCTTTTTTTCGCTTGATCAACACGATTCCAGTCAGCAGCAGGATCGTGGCGACCAGATTTAAGCTGGCATTCAGATGTGGTAAGTCAGCAATGGACATTGTCGTTGTTACTCCGCTACAACTGCCAGGTGATCGTTGGGAGTTTCTTCCAGGATCAATTGATCAATCAGTTTGAGCATTTCTGCTTCGGCACCGTCCTGCCGCCAATCAAACTTGCCTCGCACAATTCCCCAACGGTCGAAGATCACAAGCTTGACACTATGATGTTCGCCGGCGGTCAGGGGCTCTTTAAAATACTCTTCGCTGATCCGTTTGATGTAAGGCAATTCGCCGGTTAGAAAATGCCAATGTTGGCTTTCGATTCCCAGAACGTCCCGATATTCGCTTAAAACCTGAGGCGTATCGGTCGATGGTTTGGTTGAAATACTGACGATTTCTACCGGACGGTCACCCAACCGGTCCAGCAGTCCGGCAAGGTACTCGTTTTGTTGCCGGCAGATACTAGGGCAAGTCGAAAAGAACTGGCTGCCGATCCAGACCTGGCCAGTCAAGTCGCGCGAGAAAAATTCGTTTTCCTGGTGGTCAGTCAAAAAGAACTCGTCCAGCCACTGCTTTTTTCTTACCCGGTGCGATACCCCGGCCAGAGCATTGCGAGTCGAGAACGTCTGGTCCAGCGGCGGCGTTTGTTCGGCCAGCAGTTCTTTGGCAACCACTTTCAAGCGGTCGATTTCCAGCGTATCGTTCCACTTGAAACGATCTCGATAACGACCCCAGCGGTCGACCAGCAAAATGTCATCGGTGTGTGAGTTTAAGTCCAGCACAACGTCGAACTGCCTTCCGACTTCCTGGATTTTGTAAAACTGACCTGTCAGGAATTTCCACTTCGTGCTGTCGGCCTCGAGCGACTCTGCATAACGCTGCAGAACTTCAGGAGTATCTTGTTCTGGATTGCAGGTCACGCTCACAAAATACAATTCCTTGCCATCGAACTCTTCAGCGATCGACTGGATTTTTGTGTTTAATTGCCGGCAGATCGAAGGGCAGTTCGCAAAAAAGAAGCTGATCACAAAGGGTTTGCCCGCCAGCGAGCTGGAGTCAAATTTTTCACCTGCTTGATCGGTTAGCTTGAACTGTTTGATTCCGGGAAAGTGTTTCCATTCAACGTCCACAAAAGTGCGACCGTCGACATCTTCAACTTCGGCGACAGGTTGTTGGGCATTCTTTAAAAAGTATTGCCAGATCATCAGGGTGCCGACGATGAAAACGCCCAGCCAAAGAAGCGCCTGAATAGATTTGTTCATAATTCGGTTCCAGGCAGCTACTGCCAGTAAATGACGACAAAGACGATGATCCAGACAACATCCACGAAGTGCCAATACAGGACTGCGTTGTGCAAAGCTGACGTGGCTCGAGTCAAAGCGGGGATCAAAAACAATGCAAAAACCAACAGTCCGCCGATGACATGCAGTGCGTGCATGCCGGTTAGTAGATAATACATGTTCTGCCAGGTTCCGCCTCCGGGAATGACAATTGGCAGGCGGTGTTTGTCGGGGTGATAGTTGACACCTTGTTCGACGACACCTTGCTCCAGAAATTCCAGACGTCTTTCCAGCGGGATGATCTGTTGTCGAGTTTGCGAGACGGTTTGAGTCAATTCGGCAGTTTGCTTGTTGAGTTCACCCAGTTTCGCGGTGACTTGTTGGAGCTCTTCTTTGTCTTCATCAGATTTCGGATCTGGACGCTGGCTGATTTCACGGCGCTCGGCAGTCACATCATTGATTTGCGCGTTCAGTTCCGTGAGTCGCTGGTTTTGTGACTCGTAGTTGGTGTTTAATTCGGACAATGTTGACATTAACGAGCTAACCTGATCGGACTCGATAACGTTTTTTTGCCCAGCCAGCGGATTGCCGTCGATGGCATAGATTTGCTGTGCGAACAAATCGAGTGTCTGTTGTTGTTCTGCCGGGTCATCAAGGCTGGCGAGTTGATTTTCGGTCCACAGCACCAATCCCGATCGAATTCGTCCCAGTGAAGAATTGCCAGTATCGTCCTCGGTCGCCTCCGATGATAAATCCGCGGTTGAAGCTTTGTCTGTGGCTCGGCGTGCAGATTGCTCTGCGGCAAATTTCTGGTCGACCGTTTGCTTGACCGCGGCCAGGTAGTAGA
>CAZOXC010000507.1:0-3388 GCA_964583205.1 uncultured Pirellulaceae bacterium
GTGTTGCACGAATGATCTTTCTCATTCGATACTCCTTTACCGGGTTGGATTTTGATTCAATGATCAAATCAACTATTTCACGCATCAGCATCATTGCTGCTACGATTGCTGACGACCACAATTGTCGTTCAAGCGTTGTTGATGGAACTTGCGTTGATATCGTTTTCGAGTGATCTTCGAAAAAAATCCACAAGACGACGAGAACCGGGTGCGACTTGAAAATCCTTCAAAACCCGCACCAGCTGCACATTGAGACCCCCAACCGCCCGTCATCAGCTATGACCGGCGCAACCCGTACTTCATATTTGAAACAACCGGCTGTAACTGGTTTTGTTGATTTTGCCGTTACAACCGGAATTTCGAGAATTGCAGGTGCAAATAGACCGAAAACGCCGTCTGAACTACAGAACGTCGTCCCAGGATTTGCCCGGTACTGGCACCGGATAATTGCCATTTTCGTCCGGTTGGACAGGAGCCGGATCATCGAACGATTTCATCTCGTCGACATTAGCGTGCGAAAGGGTCGAGTTGAGACCCTGCTCCCAGGTAATTTCCTTGCCACAATAAGTGGCCATCCGTCCCAGAATCGCTGTCATGGTGCTCTTGGCACCGTATTCACCTTCGTTCGGAATTCGTCCATCACGCAGGTCTTTGAACCAATCGTGATGTTCCAGTTGATGGCCGCCCCCTTTTCGTTCAGTCGAGCGCCAGTCCGAACCATCGCTGTACTTGATCTCAGCGCGTCGCAAGTCACACATGCCCTTGGAACCATGAGCGTATTCGTGAACTTGTGACCAACAGCCTTCCTGATGTCGGCACTGACTGAACATCTTGGTTCCGTCCTCGTAGGTGAATTCGATGAAGTGGTGATCGAAAATCTGGCCGTGGTCTTTTCCTTTACGAACTTCACGACCACCCTGCCCTTGAGCTTTGACTGGAAAACCGTCCATAATCCAGTTACAAACATCCAGGTTGTGAATGTGCTGTTCGACGATATGGTCGCCACAAATCCAGTTGAAGAAGTACCAGTTGGACATTTGATACTCGAGTTCCGTTTGGCCTTCCTGTCTGCCTCGCACCCAGGGAGTTTGGCCGTTCCAGTAAGCGCGCAGCAAGTTAATATCGCCGATATCGCCTTCCTGAATACGGGCAACACATTCCCGATAAGCTGATTCGTGGCGTCGTTGCAGGCCAACGCCAACCATTAGACCTTTTTCTTTGGCCTTTTCGTTGGCTGCCAGGACTCGGCGGATCCCCGGTCCGTCAACGGCTACCGGCTTTTCCATAAAAACATGTTTGCCCGCTTCGATGGCCTTCTCGAAATGCAGCGGACGGAATCCCGGCGGAGTCGTCAAGATCACCATTTCCACGTCTGACTGGAGCACCTTTTCGTAAGCATCGAATCCAACAAACTTGTGATCGTCATCGACGAACACCTGCTCTTTGAATTTCTCTTTCATGCGTACTTCGAGATTTTTCAACGAGTCATTCAAACGATAATCGAAGACGTCGGCCATCGCAGTGAGCTGAACCGGCCCACTCTCAGTATTCATAGCCTGTTGCACGCCTTGAGTGCCTCGACCACCGCAACCGATCAAACCAACTCGAATAGTGTTGGTTTCACCAACGTGAACTGAGCGAGCAAAACTGTTCTTCGGCAGTAACAGTGAGGATCCAACTGCACCCGCTGCAACCGATGAGGTTTTTAAAAAGGAACGGCGATCTGATGCCAGTTTGGTTTTTGCAGAATTGTCCACGGTCAACTCCATGTGTTCTTTTTCAAGTCGAGTATTTGTTTGAAGCCGATTTGTCGCCACCTGAATCGCGACAAGGTCGATTGAAACAGATTAACAGAAAAAATTCTATTTGCGAGTCTGCGACGATGTAAACGCATAGTTAAACCGCGTAACAGTATGAATCCAGCTCGATCTTGACCGTATCCATGAAAGAATTCCAGCATGAGTGATTTGGCAGCGCATTGCCTGCGCTATTGCTCGCAGCGTGTTGTGCCCTTCGACCAGAAGGCCGGACACAATGCGTTTACTTCACCGTGTTTACGTCACCGTCAGTCCATTTTGAAAACGGATTGGACAAGGTTCAAGTCTAAAACAGCAGGTTGTCTCACACAACAAACGAAGCGTGCCGAGTTCTCTTGCTGAAAATCCGCAACATTTTCAAAGTGCGCAGGCTAAGTAGACAGAGCGAGTAAAGTTAAACCAATTCAGTGAACCCTTTGAGCCCAATCGGTTCACGACAAGCATAGGGCTCGCCATACTCGACTCCAATACACTTGCCCCAATAGGAAGCCTCATTGCGCAACTGCACCAGGAAATTTGGATGAACATCCTCTCGCCCGACAATAAATTGGCTCTTGAAACATTTGATGGCTGTAAATTTGTTTTCCCAATACTCGCTGATATCCAAAATGAAATCCGGATTCGCAGCCATCTTTAAGTGCACACAGTAGTAATTGAAAATCCGTTTTGGATGCCAGGGTTCACCTTGCAACGTGCTCTTGGTGAGCTTGGACCAAAAACGCGCTTCCTCTACCAGTTGGGTGGCAGCCGTGTGATCTGGATGCGCATCGATCCAGTAAGGTGCGAACAACCAGTCTGGCTGAGTCCGGCGGAACACATTGGCCAATGCTGCTCGATTTTCAAGCGTTGGCTCTAACGAACGATTGGGCAGCTCCAAGTTTTCTCGCCACTTGATTCCCAACACGCGGCTGGCACTTATCGTTTCCCGAATTCGAGTTTCGACGTCGCCATGTGGTGTGGGTTCACCATCGGTCAAGTCGAGTATACCGACGCTCATTCCCTGCGAAATCATTCGCAAGATTCCACCGCCCATGCCCAGTTCCGCATCGTCCGGGTGAGGGGCAATCACCAGCGCGTCCAATTTATCTTTGTTTTCCAATTCCTTGATCCTGGTTCTGTGTTCTTCCGGAACTGCAAATATTTACCGTCGTTTGCCACGAAATTCAATTATCACCATTCCGTCGAGCGTTGATAGCAGCGGCCGCGAAATTGACAGTGGACTGGACGCAAAGCTGTGGTTTTGCTTTAAGTCCTTGCGAAAACCATCCGAGTTGGTCGGATCAGCCCAAAAATAAGGACTAGACCAATGCGACTCTTCCAAGTCATTGCCGTTTCATTTTTGCTTGCCACTTTACTGACCGTTGGCTGCCAGTCGCCACCCAATTCGGACTCGCCCGCCTCAGTCGATGGTGGGTCCAACAGTCGTGGGTCCAACAGTCGTTGGTTCACCGTCGGCGGGCAAGCGACCGGTATTGATTCTCGAGCCCGCGAAATTGAACGCAGACTGGGTTACGAATAGACGACGCCGGCTGGCCCGCGACTACGCGACGCAGGTTTAACCGAGTCCGCGA
>CAZOXC010000508.1:0-3379 GCA_964583205.1 uncultured Pirellulaceae bacterium
TTTCTGAATAGGATAGGATCGAGAGTCGAGCCAGACGTTGGGGTTGAAACAATTCGTCACAGGTCAAATTGGCGGCGACTTTAGCGGCCGCCAATGGATCAAAAATTCGGCCCGTGGTGGTGGGCAATATTTCTTGATCTCGAATCGATTGATAAGGTCTGGGGCTTATCGAATCTCGAATTGCTTTGGGGATTGTCAGGTTCTCCGGACGGATCGTGTCCGTCAGAGCACTGATTGCAGCGATTTGTTTTTCGAGTGAAACCATGTTTCGCGCAGTCGCTTCGCTGGCATATCCGAAATTGTACTCGTATCCGCCGATGAGTTTTCCAGCGGCATTGAGTTGGTATCTGTGGTGCAGGTACAAGGGTGTGAAGTACTGTGCAATGTCGGCGGATGTTGTGCCTTCGGGAAGGCTGGCAATTGAGAATCGTTCCAGCGCCAGTTTGCGGACTCGCAAAACATGCTGCAGTTCCTCGAGCGGATCACTGCCGTTATCCCACAGATTTCCCAAAGGGTGAGCCGCATGAGCGGGCCGGGCATCTGCGTCTGAAACGAAAATCATGCCACGGTCGGCTGCCGAACTAAGTAATTGGTTGAGCTCGCGAGCTTCAATTTCTGCGTTGCCATATTCCGTGTAAGCGAACTGCACCGAGAGCTTGTCCCAGTCGCCAATGCCGACTCCATAAGCATCGGACAGGTCCAGTTGGTCTCCTTCGATTTTGATACGAGGCGCGGGGTAGTCCATCACGGAAGCGCGGTCGCCATATGTGCTGGCTGCAAAATTGTGTACGAATCCAATCGTGTGCCCCACTTCATGTGCCGACAGTTGGCGGATCCTGGCCAGGGCGACGTCCAGAGCCTCTGTCTTTTTATCGAGGTCTGCCAGCGTCGCTTCTTCGGCGATGCCAACAATCCCGCAACAGGCACAATTCGAACTGCCGTTTTGCAAGCGAGAACTGGTCAGGCCATTTACCAGCAGTTGATCCTGGCGAACTCGAAGCGAGCCCAGTGTCACATGTCCTTTGATAATTTCGCCGGTGCGAGGATCAATCACGCTACCGCCATAACTCCAGCCACGCGTGCTGCGATGAACCCATTGGATCACGTTGTAGCGGACGTCCAGCGGATCGGCATCGGCGGGAAGGATCTTGACTTGGAAAGCATTTTCAAACCCGGCCGCTTCGAACGCCTCGTTCCACCAACTGGCTCCTTCCACAAGTGCCGCCTGGATCTGCGCCGGAGCACCGGCATCGACGTAATAGACAATCGGTTCGACTGCTTCAGAGATGGCCCGGTCCGGAAATTGTTTCTGGAGACGATGCCGCAGGATCCAGCGTTTTTCAAGAGGAGCATCCAGCGGAGTCGCGTAATCGGCAAACGTGATGTGCATACTGGGACTGCGCACGTCGTATTTGCGCGGGCTGTAATTGTCGTCCGGTAGTTTGATGAACGAGTGGTGCTGGCGCAGCGTGATTGCTTGTGGAGTCGGTGTCGTTTGCCGAACATGAGCGCCTGGCTTTTTGCCGGCGAAAGTCAGCGTACCTTCCAGTTCCGTATTATCGGGAAAGGCTTTGCAGCGCGGAAGAAATACGGCACAACGAGTTTCATCCAGGGAATAATCGCCTTGCTCTTGACTGGCAAGTGTCTCCGTGACCCCGTGAATATCGCTCATTAGCAACGGCGTGATATCCACCAGGACTCGCTCACCAGTTTGGGCAACAACTTCGCCGCCCCAGATAATTGACTGAGCGAATGATTGCTCGACAGCCTGCTGTTCCAAGACGTTATCGGTGATGGCTCGGAATCGCAAATTCCGTTGCATCAACATGACTTTGGGCCCGACTCGACTGAAGTGGACGATTTTTTGATCGCCCAACTGACCTCGATCCAATCCAACCGGGTTGGAACCCAAACCAGTTGCCAGCGAATGAACGTATAAGAAGGGGTCGTCCCAGCGATCAATTTCCAAAAAGATCGATCCGGATTTGTCGTCCCAGAAGTATGAGAAATAGCCGCTGGTCCGAACCATGTCGACAGTTTTCTCTTCGATCGTGGGAGTCGATTCCGATTCAGATACGGACTCGGTTGCCGGTTGTTCTTGTGCTTGAAGCGCCAGTCCGGGAGAGAATAAAAACATTGCCAGAATCAGCCAGGCGGCGGAGAGGCAATTGTCAAAGCGATTATCGTTGCGGATAAAATTCAGCATAATATTTTGGGTTTGGTTGTTGCGAGATTTGGACAATGGATTGTAGTGAGTACCCGAACGTTTTGGAAATTAACAAGAACAAAAAAAGGCACCCGTATTAAGGGTGCCATTCTAGCGTTGCTTAGAGAGTGAGAGAAATTACCCAAATCGGTTATCGACAGAATCGATTCCAACCTCGGCGAATTCCCTGGCCACAGAAGTTGATGTAGTCACCACAAGTTTGTTGCCAGTCTTCCACGCAACCTGTTGAGCAATTTTGTCGTGGCACTTCGATGGTGCGAGGCACCATGCGGCAAACGTTCACTGATACTTGAACCGCTTCCTGATAAGGCACACAGACGTAGTAAGTGCGGGTGCGAGTTTCAGGGATCTGGCGGCAAACCGTACGGTAGATTGTCCGAGTCCGCGTTTGAGGTACTTGAACAGTGAATACTTGAGTGCGGGTCTCCGGAATTTGACGGTAGCGAGTTTGGTAAACGGTGCGAGTCCGAATTTCGGGAACGTTGACCGTGTAGCTCTGAGTACGAGACTCAGGAATCTGACGGTAACGAGTCACATAGGTCGTTCGCGATTTGATCTCGGGAACATTGATTGTGTAAGTCTGTGTCGACGTTTGCGGAACCTGACGATAGCGAGTCTGGTAAACCGTACGCGTGTTGACTTGAGGAATGTTGACCGTATAGGTCTGCGTCTGGTTTTGTGGAACCTGACGATAGCGAGTCTGGTAAGAAGTCCGCGTCATAATCTTGGGGACTTGAACCGTATACTCTTGAGTTTGTTGATAAGGCACTTGCTCGTAGTAAGTCTGCATCGAGGTTCGCTCTTGTTGTTGAGGAACATTCACAGTGTAAGACTCGGAACGAGTTTGTTGGACCTTGATATAGTAGGTCTGAGTCTGGGTTCGGTATTCGACCTTGGGAACCTGAACAGTGTAAGGCACCTGTTTGGTCTGGGTTTGGTTGCGGTAACGAGTGACCGGCACCTGCCGAGTCTGCATTTCCGTACGAACCTTTTGCACCTGGACTTCTCGTTGGCGAGTTTCCTGACGATGCTTGGTAACGGTATAGGTTTGCATCTCGGTTTGTTGCTGGATCTCGGAAATTGTTTGAGTGTGTTCCCGAGGTTCATCGATGTACTTGTGACTGAAATCATCCGCGTTTGTTGCTGCGGAAC
>CAZOXC010000509.1:0-3374 GCA_964583205.1 uncultured Pirellulaceae bacterium
GTTCGCCCTCGCGGCAGACCCAAGAAGCTTCGCTAGTTTTCCAAAACGGTACTTGTCACCTTTGTTGACCCCTTTAGCTTGTGCTACTCGCGATTCCGCTTCAGTGGTTTTGCCTTGGTCCGGCTTTTGGCAACAGAATTTGCTACTGCAGTCGCGATTTGTATGTCCTGAACAGCCACCCCCGTCAGATCAGCGACGGTAATTTGCTGATCGCTGGTTCGCCCCTGTTTCTTTCCGGCGATAATATCACCAAGCTCGATTACATCTCCGTTGTCGAATTCACCATCTTGCATCGCGTGAGCAATTTCTCCGCGCGTTTTGCACTGTTCAATACTGTCTGCAACGACGATGTCTGCTTGGGCCAAAATCTGTGATTCGAGCTCCTGTTTTTCTGGCATATCTGAGCCAACGGCTGTAATGTGAGTTCCCGGTTGCAAGTGCTCTACCGCCAAGAGTGGTTCACAGCTGGGCGTCGTTGTAACAATTAAATTGCATTGTCTTTGCAAGGTCTTGATACTATCGGCGCAACAAATTTGCAATCCAGGCTCTTGCGCAATTTCAGTTGTTTGAACTCTAGCCAAAAACTCTTGAACACTCTTTGGCGATCGGCCCCAAACCAGTACATCACTGCAGTCAACGACGTTGCGCAGATGATTCAACTGCATTAGGGCTTGAATCCCGGTCCCGACAATACCGATTCGATTGACTTTTTTTGGAGCCAAATGCTTGGCGACAATTGCTCCAGCAACTGCGGTGCGTGTATCAGTCAGATGCCCACCGTCCAACAGCACATTCACCAATTGACCCGTCTCCTGTGAAAACACGAGAATGCATCCGCCGCTGGAGGAGAGGCCCAGTTCGGTATTGCCATAAAACCCTGACGCAATCTTGATGACGTAGAATTGCTGGGATTCAATGAAACCGTATTTGATATGTACTTCGCCTTTGTCCAGTTGTAATTCACCGACTGGGGGGACCACCGATTGGCCATTCGAATAGGCGGCAAACCCTTCTTCGATTAGTGGGATCAAATCGAGAGTCGTAACGATCGTTTTGATCGTCTCCAAATCAACCGTCGTGCTCGTGTTTTGATTCATTACTACGCCATAGCGATATTGGAAATTTGATCAAAAACCATCCTGGAATCGCTCTTCAGGACGTGATTGACTTAAGGCGTTGCGTACTGATATTTGCACCGCACAATACCACGACAACGTTTTTGCCAGCCAGCTGCTGACTACTTCGCAGCAGGGCAGCGATGGCAACAGCCGCCGCACCTTCGATCAACATTCCTTGCCTGTCAATGAACTCCACCAGACAGTCAGCGATCTCTGTTTCGGTCACTGAAACAGGGTGCGTAATATGCTGCTGGCAAACCTCAAACGTTATCGAGCCCGCTTCGACTCCCCCAGCGGTTCCATCCGACAGTGTTTCCGTCGAGGGCAAGTCCAACAGCCGTCCCTTGGCTAGTGATTGGATCATCACATTGGAGTTCTCTGGTGAGCAACCGATGATCTTGCAATCCGGAAATTGATCCCTGACAAAGCTGGCGATTCCACCAAGCATGCCGCCTCCGCCCACCGATCCGATCACGGCATCGACACGTTCCAATTGTTTGCAAATCTCCAACCCTATTGTGCCTTGCCCGGCAATAACATCTGAATCGTTATACGGCGATATATAAGTTTGTGAATGATTGGCGGAAAACTCACGGGCATTCGACTCAGCTTCAACACAATCAAATCCTGACAATTGAACATCAGCACCCATTTTTCGAATCGCCTTCAACTTGAGCGGGTCAGCATCTGTTGGCGCGAAAATCATGCATGGGCATTGGCTTTCAGGGTTTGCGACTCGCGACGCATAAGCTACTGCTTTTCCATGATTTCCTGTTGATGCGGCAACCACACCGCGTTGGCGTTCCGAACTTGTTAGTGACAAGTATTTATTTAGCGCTCCGCGCAACTTGAACGAGCCCGTTAACTGCAGATTCTCACATTTGAAATAAACACTCGCTCCAGTCAATTCGCTATAAAAGGGCGAGAACTGTAAGTAGGTTTCTCGGATGAACGGAGCAATACGTTCATGGGCTCGGGATATCTCGGCAACTAGACTTAGGCATTCTGGCATGACCGTATCTCCTTGATCAAATCAGCAATTCGATCGAGCGCGCTTGTCAGATATTCGTGCGGCAATCCAAAACTAACTCGAATATGGTGATCCAATCCAAAATGATCCCCTGGAACAATCAATACGCTTTTCTCAGTGTAGAGGCGTTTGATAAATTCCGACGTATCGATTTCAAAATCGTATTTAACGAATGCCACCGCACTTGCATCCGGAGCAGTCAACGAAAACAAGCCGGGGTGGCTATCCATCCATTTTTGAAAAACGGGAAATCCGTCGCGAATGTAGTGACGTGTTCGGTCCAGCAATCGAATGCGAGTCTCCGGTTGCATGGCGATGGCGGCCAATTTGTTCGAGAGCATCGTTGCTGAAATTGCAACGTACTCGTGACGCGCCGACAGTTCGTCTAACAGCTTGGGTGGCCCCGCAGCCCAACCGATCCTCAATCCCGGCAAGCCGTAAGCCTTGCTCATACTGCCGATCGCAATGACTTTTTCATAGCGACCATAGAAAGAAGGAGTGATTGCTTCGCCCCTTCTTTCAGCACCCCGATAAACTTCGTCGGCCAACAGCCAACAGTCGTTTCGATGTGCAATGTCGACAACTCGATCCATCTCAGATTCGGTCATCGCTCGCCCGGTTGGGTTGTTTGGGTTGCAAACTGCGATCAACTTGGTCGAGGAAGAAACTTTAGATTCAAGTTCGTCCAGGTCAGGTGCCCAACCATTTTCTTCAACCAAGTTGAATGTCTTGATGTTCAAATTGTGGTTCTTGGCAATGCCCCAAATTTGCATGTAGTTGGGCAGCATTACGACGATCTCGTCACCCGGATCAAGTATCGTTCGGATCACCAGATAATTAGCCTCGATCGCTCCAACGGTCACCAGCACGTTTTCGCGCGTCGCCCCTTCGTAAGTCAACGCTATGTTGTCGCGAAGTTCAGGGGTGCCGTTGACGTGCGGATAATTTATTTCTGTAGCCAGCAATTCATCCATGGCATCGGGAAGATCTTGCAGCAGCGATTTCAACGTAACCGGGTGGACGCCGCTTTCAGAAAGGTTGTATTCGACCTCCTGTTCGAAATGCGACATCATACGTTCCATTTTGAACGGATGGAAAGTGCTTTTGAGAACTGTCATTGAGTGTAAGTCCTTGTGTAAGACACCATGCTCAATCGTTTCACTGACTTGGGCAATGTTTAAGCCAAGAATGATCAAAACTGTAGAGTCAAGTGAACTATTGAGTTA
>CAZOXC010000510.1:0-3372 GCA_964583205.1 uncultured Pirellulaceae bacterium
GGGTATCTTTTGATTGCCGGGTGGCATGTAAGGGGTGTCGTCATGATTGGCGAGCGAAAACAAGTAGCTGAAATCCGCATCACCGGGTTCAATGGACTCGCCACTTGCACCACCCTGCATCAGGGCAGCAAAACTGGTCACATCCAGGTCGCCGCTCTTCTTGTTGGGGCTGTGGCAACTGGAACAACGTTGGCGAAGCAGAGGCTGAATGTGATCATCGAAGGTAAGCTTCTTGTCATCCTGGCCGTAAGCTGGCGAGAATCCCGGTTGCCCGAACACCGTGCACAGAGCGACTGCCAGGAGCATGGCTGGATAGCGAATTGGCGAACTTGAACTATTCATTGGACTAGTGGTTAAATACAAATTCTCTCGAGTTAAGTAAGGCCCAGAAAATGTCTTCCAGCGCAGACTTTTTATCTTCCTGCTCGTTGATCGCAGCGCGAATTGCGGCCCACTCGGTTTCCAGCGGTTCGCGACCCAGCGTACGCAGATACAACTCGGAAACGATCTGATCAGTCGTTTTTTCCTGGGCCAGCAAATTCGCCACCACGCCGCCCTGCTGGATTTTTTGGTGAACACTGTTGCCGTTGATCAAATGCAGGGCTTGAGACAGATTGGGTTCCATTTTAACTTCGCACGAACAAACGCTGGTTCGTTTGGCTCGCCCAAAAGTGTTTAAGAAATAAGTCGAGGTATTTCCATCGGCGATCTGAACGGCTCGAGCCCCCGAGGGCAGCCCGGGAAACTTGTTCTTGGTTTCCGTGATTCTGGAAATCGCGTCCAGCAATACTTCAGCACGAATTCTTCGCAGTGTGGAATGTGAAAAGTTGGTCAAATCAGATTCGTTGGTTTCATTGGTTTGCGTACTCAGTTGATAAGTTCGCGAATTACAGATGTCTCGCACAATCCGTTTGAAATCAAAATCATACTCGGCGAACTTTTTACCAAGCTCGTCCAGCAAGGGTGCGTTCGTGGGCGGGTTACTGATCCGCACATCATCGACTTCGTGAACGATGCCGCGACCAAAGAAGTGGGCCCAGACGATATTGGCCAGGTTGCGAGAAAAATACGGGTTCTCTTTCGAGCCAATCCAGGCAGCCACCACGGCTCGGCGATCTTTGCCTTTCACATCAGGAGTTTCACCGCCCAGAAATTTGGGTTCCATGGGCTTTTCGTCACCGGGTTATTCATCGCCCCACTGCCGCGATTGTAAACAATCGTTTCGCGAGGATCTTCACCTCGCTTGCGACCGATCTGTGAGAAGAATGCAGCGAACGAATAATAATCGTCCATGGTCCAGCGATCGAAAGGGTGATTGTGGCATTGCGCACACTGAATTCGCATTCCCATAAATACCTGGGCGACGTTTTCAGTTGTCTTGAGAGTGTTTTGTTCGATTTGATAAAAATTGGTGGCAGGACTGGAAAAAGTTCCACCTTCTGCACCCAGCAGGTTCTGCACCATTTGATCGACGGGAACGTCGTTGGCGATTTGTTCAGACAACCAGTTGTAATAGAGGAGTGCGGACTTGTAGCTGACCTGCTGTGACGAGCGAATCTGCAGCAGCTCGGACCATTTCATTACCCACATCTCAACAAATTCTTTTCGCTCCAGCAATTCGTCGATCAAGATGCTGCGTTTATCAGGGTCTTCGTCATTGACGAAATTGGTGATCGCTTCGGCGGATGGCATCGACCCGCAAATGTCCAAACTGACTCGCCGAATAAACGTCCGGTCATCACACAACTCAGAAGGCTGAATCCGCAGGTTTTGCAGTTTCTGATTTATCAGCGAGTCGATGTAGTTGTTTTCAGGAATGTCCTTCCATCGGAACTCGAGCCCCTTGGGCAAGGTAATCACGGGGATTCCCACCGTGTGTGTTTCGAAGCGGCACATCACATAGGACTCGCCTCGATTGGCCGCCTCGATCAGACCCGCCTGGGATACTTTGGCCGAGTTGTCATTGTTACTCATGAAGTAGGCCAGCGAAGTCACATCGCGATCGGTGCCGTCCGAATAAATCGCTCGAACCGTAAGTTGCTGAGTGGAGCCCTCGCCGTCCAGCACAGCCAAATCGGGATACAATTGCAACTCGGTTACCTTGGCAACCGGTCCCGAATCATTCGGTGCTCCGGCATCCAGCCAACGGATCAGCGTTTCGTAATGCTCACTCCCTTTTTCCAACAGCCCACCACCAGTGTGGGGAACCTGGCCGGTGGCTTTTTCGATCAACAAGCATTCTTCAGGTAACGCCAGATCAATTCTTCTTCCGGCGAATTCGCGAGTCAGGCGGTGGTAGTCGCCTTCGGCATCGTAACCGTAGAGTGAAAGTTGAAACCCGTCTTTGCCACGAGCCGCTCCGTGGCAACTTCCGGCATTGCAACCGGCTTTCATGAACACCGGCATGACATCCATTTCGAAACTGATCCCCTGGTCAGTTGTGGCGCCGGAAATTTTCACCGGAATAACCACCTGCTTTTCACCAAGTGCAACGGTCAATTCGGTTTCGCCATCACCCAGCGGATAGATCGTACCGTCTTCGCACTTGATCAATTCCGGATTGGCAATTGTCCATTCAGTTTGATCGGTAATGTCGAAAGTCAAGCCGTTCTCGAAATGACCCTGGACCACGATCGCCTGGCGATCACGCGAATGATTCAAGTCGATTGCAGCGGGGTAGGCAGAAATGCTTTGAACCAGAGTCAGCATCTCATTGTTCGATTCGCCGTCGTTACAAAAGCCACTTGGACAACCTGACAATGCCATGCCGGCGAACGCAATTCCCAGTGCAACGACACTGACAAGTGACCGAAGGTTGGCGAGAGTCTTTTGGAAGTTTGCAGGATTACTCATTATTTGATCCAGTTCCGTTTTTATCCTGGTTCTTTTCGTCGCGGAGTTGTCGGGCAGCTTCACGCAGTTTTTCCAGCCGAGTTAACGGCTTTTCGGCCGGTGGCGCGGCTGCCGCTGGTTCAACTGGCTGAGCTGCTGCGACCTCGGTCTTTTTCGGCAGTGGTTTGTCGACTTGCAATTGACCTCGACCGGCCACGGCAACGATTGGTTCTTCGTTTTGCACCAGTGTCAGGCGGCAAAACAGTCCCTTGTGTTTGCCCGGTGGAGTCTTGCCGGTGGTGGTCACATTGAACACCACTTCAGCAGAATCCTTGTTGATTTCGATGGCAGGAGCTGTGGCTTCGGCGGGCAGGCCGATCAATTCAGCTTTGGCATTGCCTTCAAAAGCCGTAAGTTGATTCAGTTTGCAAACCACCGCAGTGGCTTGCCCTTGTTCACAAGAAGCTGGAGCCATTTCCATGGTGACAAACCGTTCAGCGATTTTCAGCGTCGCCAGGTCTGTTGAAGTCCAGGCTGAAC